>JBEBJC010000183.1:0-11681 GCA_040080105.1 Myxococcota bacterium | reverse complement strand
CCCCGTTCGAGCTCCCGTCGATCGAGCGGTTGGTGGTGTGGTTCGGCGCCGGGATCGGCGGGTTCGCGGTGCTGGTCGCCGCGCTGTTCGCGCTGGTGGCGGTGATCGAGAAGGGGTGGATCGGGCCGTCGGCGCGGATCTCCGCCGCGCTCGTGGGCGGGATCGCCCTGTGGGTCGGCGGCAGCGTCGCGCGACGGGCGTGGCCGTGGGTCGGCTCGGCGATCACCGGCGCGGGCATCGGGACGCTGTACGGCGCCGCCTACGCGGGCTCCGGGCTGTACGCGCTGTTCTCCCCCACCGTCGCGAGCGGGCTGATGATCGCCGTCACCGCGGTGGCCACGCTGCGAGCGACGGTCGACGGCGACCGGTTCGTCGCGTGGCTCGCGCTGATCGGCGGGTTCCTCACCCCGTGGCTGATCTCGACCGGCGAGAACCACCCGTACGGCTTGTTCCTGTACCTGACCCTGCTGTCGTTCGGGGTGGTCGGGTCGGCGCGGGCCCGGGGGTGGCCCGACCTGATCGCAGGCGCGGCCGCCGGCTCGGCGGTGCTGCACCTCGGGTGGGCCTCGACCTGGTACGCCGGGAGCCAGGTGCCGGCGGCGCTGTTCGGGGCGGCCCTGCTCACCGCGCCGCTGGTGTTCGCCGCCGCCTCGCGCGGGTCGGCGCGGGTCGCGGGGGCGGTCACCGCCTCGCTGATGCCGCTCGTCGCGCTGCCGTGGGTGGTGCCGGTGCAGGCCTCGTTCTCCGATCCCCGCTCCGGCCTGTGGACGACCCGCAGCGAGCCGATGGCGCTGCCGATGGCGGCGCTCGCGGTGGCCGCCCTGCCGTTGCTCCCGGCGTTGGCCGCCCGGCGCCACCGCGACCCCGTGCAGGCGCTGGTCGCGCTGGTGCCCGCCGCGGCGCTCGCGCTGGTCGCGGCGGCCGGGCACCTGGCGAACGGGCAGACCCCCACCGGGTGGGCGGCCGTCGGTCCGATCGGCCTCGCGGTCGGAGCGGCGCTGCTGGCCGCGGCCGATCGCGGCACCAGCCGGGGCCTCGCGTGGGTGGTGCCGATCGCCGGGGTGGCGCTCACCGTCGCGAGCCCGTCGATCCCGTCGGGGGTGTACAGCGGGGCGCTGCTCGGGCTGTGCGCGGCGGGCGTGGCCCTCGGGACTTCGGCGCGCGACGGGTGGACGCCGTGGGCCGTGCTCGCCGGGGTCGCGCTGCCCACGCTGGCCGCGCTCGGGGAGGAGTCGGTCCAGGCGGTGGCCGGGCCGGCCTTGGTGTTGTTCGCCGTCGGGGTGCTGTGGCCGGCGTGGACGCGGTGGGAGCGGGGCGCCGAGCTCGCGTGGTCGGCGTCACCCGCCGCCGCGATCGCGCTGTTCCCGGTGTTGTACGCGGTGTGGCTCGACCGGCTGGGGGACTCGGCGATCGGCGCGCTCCCGCTCGGCCTGTCCGCGTACGTGTTGCTCGCCGGGGTGGTGCTCGGGCGCAGGGGCGCGCTGACCGCCGAGGGCCTGCCGACCGCGGTGTTCGCGCTGGTGGTGTTGCTCGGGATCACCGCGGCGGTCCCGCTGCAGCTGCGCGATCGGTGGCTCACCGTCGCGTGGGCGCTCGAGGCGGCGGCGCTCGCGTTCTTCGCCGACCGGATCCGCCACCCGCTGGTGCGGTGGACCGCGGTGGCGCTGTGCGCCGCGGTCGGGGTCCGCCTGTTGTTCAACCCGTACGCGCTCACCTGGGGCTCGGCCTCCGACGGGTGGATCGTGCTGAACTGGACGCTGTACTCGTGGGGCGTGCCCCTCGTGTGTGTCCTGCTGGTCGCGCGGTGGTTGCCCGGCGCCGACCGGTGGTTGGCGATGGTCCGGCTCCCGTTGGTCGTGCTCGCCGCGCTGATCGGGTTCGCGCTGGTCAACGTCGAGGTGTCGCACGCGTTCCAGCCCGACGGCCCGATCGAGCTGTGGGGGACGAGCCGGCTGCAGAGCATGGTCCGCTCCACCAGCTGGGCGTTGTACGGTCTCGCCGTCCTCGGGATCGGCCTCGCCGCCGACCAGCGGGTGGTGCGGCTGGTCGGGTTCGCGTTCGTGGTGTTGGCCACGTTCAAGGTGTTCGGGTTCGACCTGTGGGGCCTGCGCGGGTTCGTGCGGGTCGGCTCGCTCGCGTGCCTCGGGGTGTCGTTGCTCCTCGCGGCCGTCGCGTTCGAGCGGTTGGTGCTGCGATCGACCAAGCGGGCCGGTGACCGGCCGCAGGAGGTCTCGTGATCGGGTTGTGGTGGTCCGTGCCGGCGGCGGCGCTGCCGAGCGAGTTCCCGTGGTGCGCGACGGTCGACCTGCCCGGAGCGCCGGCGCGGATCTCGGTGCCGAACGAGCTCCGGTCGAGCGACGACCCGGCCGACGGCTCAGACCTGTTCTTGGTCGGCGCCGACGGGTACACCATCCCGTTCGTCCGGATCGAAGGGAACCCCGGCGACCGCGAGGTCGAGGCGCTGGTGGTGAACCCGACGATCGAGGCGCACCGGTTCTCGGTGTACGTCGGGGACCGCCCGATCGACCGGCTGTCGGTGACCCCGGCCGACGGGACGATGGCCGCGCAGGTCACCGTGCTGCGCGACGACGCGGTGATCGCTGGCCCCGCGCTGGTGTGGAGGCTCGACGGGTCCTCCAACACCGAGGTCCCGGTCGACGGCCTCACCGGGGTGGTGACGTTGTCCCTCGCGCCGGTCGGCACGACCGACACCGGAATGCCGACCGTCTCGGGCATCCGCCTGCGGGGCCCGGTCGGAGAGCCCACGCGCGTGCCGGTCACCCTCGGGGCCCCGGTGCGTCAGGAGAACGGGTACACCCGGTGGACGGTGAGCCTGCCGCGGGCGTTGCCGATCGACCGGTTCCGGATCGAGGCCGCCGGCGACGTGTTCTCGCGCCAGGTGGGGTTCGAGGCGCTGCCGATCGCCGACTGGCCCGACGGCGGGCTCGGGTCGGAGGCGTACCCGAGCCGACCCACCTCGATCCAACGGATCTCGGTCGGCTCGGTGCAGCTCGAGGCGACCACGGTCGAGGGGCCGTGGGTCGGCGCCGACCGGTACTCGATGCTCGTGTCGACCGACGGCCAGGAGCCGCTGCCGGTGACCGGGGTGGTGGCCGAGCTCGAGCAGGTCGCGTTGCTGGTGCTCGACCCCCCGCTCGGGCCCGCCACGTTGTGCGGCGGCGCGCCGGTGGGCACGAGCCCGCCGTCCGAGCTCGCGGTCGCGACGCCCGAGCTCGTGCGGACCGCGCAGGGGGTGGTGCGGCCGGGGCCGGTCACCCCGAACCCGGACTGGGTGCCGCCCGAGGTGGCGGCGAACCTCGCGGGCCCGGGGGCCGAGCTCGAGACCACCCGGTTCCGGTTCCGCCGCTCGGTGACCGGGGAAGGGCTGGTGCGGATCGGCGTGCCGCTCGACGCGCTCACCGAGGCCCGGTCCGACCTCAGTGACCTGCGGCTGGCGACCCCCGACCAGCGCCAGCTGCCGTACGTGCTGCGCCGGATCCCGGTCGATCCACCGCTGGCCGGCGTGGTGACCGAGCGGTTCGAGGAAGGCCGGAGCAGCTTCGTTCGGGTGAAGCTGCCCGCGCGCGGGCTGCCGGTGGCGCGGCTCGCGCTGCGTACCGACGCGCCGGTGTTCGAGCGCGACCTCACCGTGTACCGCCCCGAGGGGTCGACCCGCACCATCCTCCGGCGGATCCATTGGAGCGGCAAGGACGCGGCGATCCTCGCGTTCGAGGTCGGCGGCACGGTCGACGACGAGCTGCTGATCGAGATCGACAACGGGGATGACCCGCCGCTGCCGTTGTCGCCCGAGGTGGAGGTCACGACCGCGGCGTACGAGCTTCTCGCGGTGCTGCCGCCCGGCGGGGCGACGCTGTGGTACGGCTCGGCCTCGCTCCGTCGCCCGGACTACGACCTCGCGCTGCTGCTGGCGGAGCTCGGGCGGCGAGCGTCGGCGGAGGCCACCGTCGGCCCAGCCGAGGCCGCCGGAGCCCCCCACCTCGGGTGGTTCGACAAGGTGCTCCTCGCCGGTGGGATCGGCGTGCTGGCGCTCGGGTTGCTCGGCCTGGCGCTCGAGCTGCTCCGGCGGCTGCCGTCCAAGGGTGTACCCGCAACTGAGCCGGCGTGAGCGCCCGGCGCGGGGTACGCTCGTCAGGAACGGGAGGGCCCGGATGCAGAGGTACTGGAGCCAGGTGGCGATGCTGCTGCTGGGCGTCACGCTGACGGTGGGGTTCTACGAAGGCCGCAAGCTGTGGAAGAACACGGCGAAGGCGCTCACCGCCGCGACCTCGATCTCGGGCTCCGCCTCCGGCCGCCGCGCGGCGCGGGCCGACCTCGAGGACGAGCCGAGCGACGAGCTGGCCGACCCGGAGGCGCTCGCGGCGTCCGACGACGATCGCGGCGACCGGAAGCGGAAGCTGGTGCGGGCGAACCGGATGTTGCCGGGCCTCGAGGGCGAGCCGGGCGACGTGCGCGCCGAGCGGCTGAACAGCCTGCGGGCCCGCCAGCGGGCGCGCTTGTCGGGCCGTCCGGGCGGCCCGGTGGGGCCGGTGGTGCCGCCGCCGCCCAAGGAAGAGCCCGCCGACGCTCCGGTCGACACGGGCCACGAGGCGCCCGCGAACCCCTGACCGGCGGTCGTGGTACGTTCGCCGGATGTGGACGCTGCTGCTCGGCTGTACGCCCGACCTCCCCCCCGACCAGGACGAGCTCACGCAGGTCGTCCGCCCGTACGTCGACCCGGACCGACCGACCCCGGCGGTGGGCGACTGGGCGTCGTCACCGGAGCGGGCGCTCGACACCTGGGTGTGGGTCGGGCCAGCGGCCGGCGAGGACGCCCCCCACCGACCGCTGCTGCTGATGCTCCACGGGATGGGCGGCCACCCGGAGAAGTTCGAGCGGTTCGCCCGCGCGCTCGCCGAGGCCGGGGTGGTGGTGGCCGCGCCCGTCTTCCCAGTATCGAACGCCCACGCCGACGGCGGCCTCGGCTCGGTCGACGACCTGCTCGGCCAGGTGGGGGACGCCTCGTTCGTGCTCGACCAGCTCACGCGCGACGTGGCCGACCGCGCGAGCCCGCTGTGGATGCGGTTCGATCCGCAGCAGGTGGTCGCGCTCGGCCACTCGATGGGCGGAGCGACGCTGCTCGGGCGCACCCGGTACGACACCGAGCCCCGGGTCGGCGGCCAGGTGTACGTGTGCGCGGCCACGATCCTCGAGCCGGTGCTCGCGTCGAACCTCGGGGAGCCGCTCGAGCCGAGCGGGCCGCTCACCCTGGTGGTGACCGGGTCCGAGGACGAGGTGGTGCCGCCGGCGTACGGCGAGGACCTGTTCGCGGCGATCGACGAGCCGAAGGGCTACCTCGGCATCACCGGCGCCGACCACTCGAACGCGCTCGAGAGCCAGCAGGATCCGCCGATCCCCGAGCAGCAGGCGCTGATCGACGCGGTGACGGCGGCAGTGGCGGCCGCGGTGGGCGACGACTCCGGCGCGCTCGACCGGGTCGAGGCCGACCTCGCGGCGCTCGGCCACGACGTGCGGTAGTCAACGCCGGCGGCCCGCCGTCTGCTCGGCGCACGCGGCGACCGCGAGGGCGCGCTCGGAACGGGCGCTCTGGCCCAGGGCCCGGAGCTGGTCGGCCTGCTCGCGCAGGTCGGCCACCAGCATCGGCTCGGGGTTGTCGAGCCGCGGCAACTGCCGCTCGATCTCGTCGATCTCGGCGTCGTACACCGACAGCTCCCCGGCGTTCAACGCGCACACCGATCGGAGCAGGTGCACCATCATCTCGTGCCACGGGTAGTCCTCTCCGAGCTCCTCCGCCCGCGCGATCCACGCGCGGGCCTCGCCGTATTGGCCGGCGCGGATCTCGAGCCCGCCGAGCTGGAGGCACAGGAACCCCGCGAACCGTTGGTCGCCCAGCCTCTCGTGCAGCAGGAGCGCGCGGCGCCCGTGCCCGCGGGCCTCTTCCCACCGCTCCAGGTGGATCGCCGCCTCCAGGGCCTTCGACACCGCGAACCGCTCGATCTCGAGGTTCCCGGCCTCGCGGCCCATCCGCTCGGCCTCCGGGCCGAGCGCCATCACCCCCTGGTGGTCGTCGCGGTGCCCGTACAGCTCGACCAGGCCGCCGACCACCCGCTCGTCGTCGGGGTACGCGCGCCGGGCCGCCGCGTACGCGCGCTCGGCCTCGGCGTACCACCGCTCCGCCCCGGCCGCGTCGCCGCGGATGTCGAGCGCGCGCCCCTGGCGCATCCGCACGAGCCCAGGCCAATGGGCCCGCTGGCCCGGGTCGCGCTCGACCTCGAGGTACAGCTTCACCACCCGATCGAGGGCCTCCCACCGGTGGGACAAGGTGATCACGTCGACCAACCGGATCGCCGCGCGGGCGATCCGCGGCCGATCGCGGTGCTCACACGCGATGTCGAGCCCCCGCTCCGCCTCGGCGACCGCCTCGGTCATCCGGCTCCGGTTCAGCAGCAACAGCGCCCGCAGCGTGTGTACGTCGCTCCACCGCACGTCGTTCGCGGCCCACCCGGCGGCGAGCGCGGCTGACCGCGCGCGCTCCAACTCGGCCAACATCGGCCGCCGATCCTGGCGGTTCCACCGATGGGACAGCGCGGTGAGCCACACCGTCGCCGCGCCGTCGGGGTCTCCGGCGCCGAGCAGGTGCCGCCCCAACGCCATCGCGAGGTCCGGGTCGCCCCGGGCCTGGAGCTGGGCGGCCCACGCGCGGTGGTGGACCCCCCACCGCCCGCGCTCGGTCGCAGACCGCTCGAGCAGCTCGACCAGCGACGGGTGGGCGAAGGTGAAGCCGAAGTCGGTCTCGTACGCGAGGCCGGCCGCGATCAGCCGATCGACGAGCTGCGCTCGCCGTCGCGCGGCGGCCCGGTCGACCTGCACCCGGTCGGGGCCGGTCGTCGCCTCGGGGTCGTCACACGCGGCGTCCCACAGGGACTCGTCCACCACCCGCCCGCTGGCCGCCGCCCGCTCGAGCAGGAACCGATCGGCGTCGGACAGCGGCGCGAGCCACGCGATCAGCCACTCGGCCCACACCTCGCTCCAGTCGGCGCGCGCCGGCTCCGCTGGCCGGTACCCCCGCGGGGTCGGCGCGATCGCGCCGAGGCGGATCCAGCTCGTGACCTGCGCCACCACCGTGCCGGGGTGCCCGTCGGCGCAGGCGAGCAGGTCCGACTCGGCCTCCGGATCGAGCGTGAGCAGCCGGCGGAGCAGGTCCTCCTGGTCGACCCCGTCGAGCGGCCCCAGGCGGAGCGTGGTCACCCCCGGCCGCGCGCTCAGCAGCTCGAGCTGCTGGGCGAGCTCCGGGTCACCTTCGATCGCGCCGTCCTCGACCGTCAACACCAGCAGGACCGGCGCCCCGCCGGGCTCGGTGGCGAGTTGAAGCCCGAACGCCACCGCGTCCGGGCTGTGCTGGACGTCGTCGACCACCACCACCGTGGGCTGGGCGATCCGCGCGTCCCACGCCTCCCGCACCGACGACGAGGCCCCCCACCGACGCCCCTCCTGCATCGACCGGGCCACGGCGTCCGGCAGCTCGCCGCCGAGGGCGGTGAACATCCGCAGCCCGACCTGCCCTTCTCGGCACCCGACCCACCCGGCCGCCGCCACGCCGAGCTCGGTCACCCGCTCGGTGAGCCAGCGCGCGAGGCGGCTCTTCCCGATCCCGGACACCCCGCGGATCACCACGACCCGCGCCCCACGGCCCGACCGCGGCAACCGCTCCCACAGCTCTTGGCGCTCGGCGTCGCGCCCGACCAGCGGCGGCTCGCGGACCGCGGCCACGCCTAAGCCCGCGTGGGTCATCTGCAGCCGCGGGGTGTTCCGCTCCGGGTCGCGCCAGGTCGGCTCGACCACCGCTACCTCCCGATCGAGCTCGGCCAGCGCACGCAGCGCGCCCATCGCGTGGCGGGTCCGGTGCTGCGGATCGGGGTCGAGCAGCGTCGCCAACCACGAGCCGAGGCCCGGGGGCACCGAGAACCGCGGCACGAGGCGGGGCAGCCCCGCGGCGGCGGCGACCACGACCTCCTGCGGCGCGGCGTACGTCCACGGGACGCGCCCGGTCACGCACTCCCACACCACCACCCCGAGGGAGTACAGGTCCGTCCACGGACCGAGGGCCCCGATCGCAGGGTCGACCTGCTCGGGCGCCATGTACCACGGCGTCCCCCCCGGTCCGGTGTGCTCGCCGTCCTCGAGCCAGTGGGCGATGCCGAAGTCGGCGAGCTTCATCCCCGGCCGGGCGTCCGACGGGCGCGACCACAACACGTTCTCGGGCTTCAGGTCGCGGTGCACGATCCCGTGCGCGTGAGCGTGGGCGAGGGCGCCCAACAGCCCGACCACGATCGGGCGCACCTCCGACCAGCTGGTGGGGACGCGGTCGGCGAGCGTGCCGTCGCCGCAGTGCTCGAGCACCAGGTACGGCGCGCCCTCGGCGAACGGGGTCCCGGGCGGCACCCGACCGTGATCGTAGATCCACGCGATGTTCGGGTGGTCGAGGCGCGCCAGCGCGCGGATCTCCCCCTCGATCAACCGCCGGAGGTGAGGGCGCTCGAACGCGCCCTCCCGCACGACCTTGACCGCGACCCGCACCCCGGCAGGGGAGCGGGCGCGCCACACTTCGCCCATCCCGCCCACACCGACGCGTGACTCGAGTTCGAACCCGCCGAGGTACACAGCCATGGACCGATCGTAGAGCCGCGCCCGCCGCGCGACCACCCGCTGCACTCCCTTTGCACGGAGCGCGCCGTCACTGCTGGCGGAAGGCGAGCGAAGCTGCGGTGAACACCGGGATCGGTCGGGGTCGTGCGGGTCGGCTGTGCGGGTCGGCTCATGGGGTGACCGAGACGAGCGCGAGGTCGGTTCGGGGGAAGTCGTTGCCCTTGCACAGGAGCGGTTGACCGCTCGTCCGGGCCAGCGCATACGAGAAGCAATCTCCGAAGTTCAGGGCCGCAGGGTGGCGGCCCTTCCCGAACGCCCTCCACGCCTCCCGCGCCGCTCGGGCCTGGGCCTCGGTGACCTCGACCACCCGGGCGCCGAGGGTGGCCAACAGCTCGTCGAGGATCTGCGCGGCAGGGGCCCCGCCGCGCGCTTCCACCACCATGGCGGCTTCGAGGAGAGTCGCAGCGGACAGCATCCGCACCGGGTCCCCGGCGATCGCGACTCGGTACGCCTCCGCGTCGGGCTCGTCGAACACGAGGCACACGAGCGCGGAGGAGTCGACCACCATCAGCGCGGGAGCCCGTCGTCGTCGTACCCCAGGATCTCGTCGGCGCTGCGGTGGTCGAGCACCGGCAGGGCGGCGCCCCGCACTCCGAGCGCGCGCAGGCGGTCCAACAGGGTCCCCTGCGCGACGGCGGGCAGCACGACCGCGTGGGCGTCGATGCGACGGAGGGCCGTCGCCTGGTCGACGTAGCTGACCACGCGCTCGACGGCCGGGACTGCCACGCGGACCTGATTCGACGCGACGAGGATCAACACCTCGCCCACGAGCGACGCCGAGGAGGCCGGAGCTGGTCCGAACGTCGCCCGGTCGGGGCCTACGGTGGCGGTTCGTCCGGCGTGGTCGACGACGACGGTGGTCATCGGAACAGCTCCTTGGTGCGGTCGGTCAGGCTGCGGAAGAAGATCGCGTTCTTCAGGTCTCGAAGCGCCTGCAGGCGGGTCCAGATCGCGGGGTCATCCGGGGCGAACGACCCAACCAAGGCCGCGTCGATGTCGAAGAACACCGGCGTCCGTCCGAGTGGGTCCAGCGGCTCCTTCTTGATCACGATCGCGGCGGTCGCGCCGTCCCCCGCCACAAGGGTGGCCTGAATCATCAGGTCGCCCACCTCGCCGGGGATGTCCGGGCCCACGCGCAACCCCGTCGCGAACCAGTCCTCCATCCGCAACGGACCGGCCGGCAGCACGATCCGGTTGATGAAGCGGGTCGCGATGCGGGTCACGCCTGCGGGCGCAGTCGCGGTGACGTACGCGTCCCAGGTCTTGCGCGTCTTACCCTCCAGCGTCGCCCACGAGGTGTAGGGACGGAGGTGGCTGACCCCCATCGCGCCCGTCCGCGGCAGCACCACCCAGCGGTTGTCCTGCGAGCGGAGGAGCCATCCCGGAGCGCTGGGCGTCGCGCTCGGCTGGCCGTCGGGGCCGATGACGATCGAGAGCTCGACCCGGCTCTGCGCCGTCGGGTACTCCGGGCCCAGCGTGTCGACGAACGCCTTCAGCGCGGCATCGACGCCGCCCCCGTCCCGACGAACGTGGAGGTCGATCACCGCCTCCTCGATCGGCGCGTTCTCGAAAGTCTCGTGCTCCGGAATCATCGCGTGGTTCACCAGCTACGGTAGTGTATCCACGAAGGATCCGCTTGAAAACGTCGGTCCCGAAGAGGATCGGCGAACGCCGACATGTCGAGACCGAGTGGTTCTGTTCCTCGGCGCCCTTCGCGCGGAAGGGGAAGAACAGACTGGGGCCCCGAACCGATCGCCCACCGCGGACATGATCTGCAGCCGTAGGTCCTTGCCGGTACCGCCTGACGTCCCGAGCCTCCGACCCCCGCCCCAAGGCGTACACTCCGCCCGCCTAGTCCTAGTGGAGCCCCCCCGACTACTTGTGGCGGAAGACGATCCGGCCCTTGTTCAGGTCGTACGGGGACACCGCCACCGTGACCTTGTCGCCGAGCACCACCCGGATCCGGTACCGGCGCAGCTTGCCCGCGAGGTGAGCGTTCACCTCGGTGCCGGCGTCGGTCTGTACCAAGAAGTGGCCCCCCGGGAACACTTCCTTCACGATGCCTTCGATTTCGAACAGGTCGTCAGACGCCAAACACACGCTCCACGGGAGGGCTGGGGGATAACCCGTCAGGGGCCGGCCGCCACCTCGACGGTTCGGAGCGTGACCCCGGCGGTGGTGCGCACGGCCAACGGGGTCCGACCGGGCCGGACCCCGGTGACGACCACCGCGCCGTCCTCCGCGCGCTCCGCCCCGGCGATCGACGAGTGACCGACGATCGCGGCGGTGACGCCGGCGCCGAGCTCGAGCGCGACCGTGCCTCCCACCGCGACCTGGACGGTCTCGGTCGGCGTGGCGCACGCGGCGGGCACCTCCGGCTCGCCCGGCGTCGACGCGACCTGCAGCGCCCGCGGGGGGCCCTTCTTCAGCGGGAACGCGGCCTCCCCGTGGGTCGGCCCGTCGACCTGCACGAACCACCGGCCGTCTCCCAGGTCGACCCACTGCACCGCCGGGTCCTCGACCCGCACGAGCTCGGTCGCCTCGGGGATCGTGCACACCGCCGCCCCGCCCACCGGCAGGCGCAGCACGTCCCCCGGGGGCCCCAGGGACGGACCGGACGGACCGGCCTCGGGCGTGCGATCCCCCGGAGCGACCACCACCTCCCACGGCACCGGCTCGCCCGACCGCCGCTCGACCGTCACCGTGGCCGCTCCGGCCTTGTGCGCGAGCAACAACAGGGTCCGGGCCGAGCTCACCACCTCGACCACCCGCGCGTCGGAGGTGGTCACCGCCACGGTCCCCTCGGCCGGGTTCACCCGCGCGATCCGCCCGGTGCCGAGCACCACGCCCCCCTCCGGCACCGGCAGCGGGGTGGGCACCCCTTCGGGGGCGGACACCGCGGCGACCGGGGAGGGGACCGGGACCGGCGCCACCGGCGCCGCCGGTCGCGGCCCCGG
>JBEBJC010001192.1:0-2528 GCA_040080105.1 Myxococcota bacterium | reverse complement strand
GTGCGGTCTCGTGGGCTCGGGATGTGTATAAGAGACAGCAGATCGGTCGGCCAGCCCTCCACCAACCCCTCCAGCCGCGCCGGGTCGCCCGCGTACAGCGCGCGGGTGACCTCCTCGAAGTTCGGCAGATCCCCCGCGAGGGCGGTCAACATCCGGCCGGCCGCCGCCCGCGCCCTGCGCGCCCGGTCCCGCTCGGGCTCGGATCGCATCGCGTGCTCGACCAGCCGGCGCAGCGCCGCCGACGCCCCATTCGGTTGGTGGGCGAGCCAGTCCCAGTGGCGCGGCAGCAGCGACACCTCTCGCCCCACCACCCCGAGCTTCGGCCGGCCCGGACCCTTCGACCGCGCGGGAGACTCGCGCGCGAGCACCTGGTCGAGCGGGCCGCGCAGATCGAACTCGACCTGCGCGCCGGTCTCGAGGTCGAACACCCACACGGGCTCGGTGGGGTCTGCGTCGAACCGCGCCTTGAGCGCGGCGAGCACCTGGGGCAGCTCCCCGGTGACGAGGTGGGTCTGGCCGAGGAACGCGGCGTGGGTCGGTGGGTTCATGGACAGATAATACCCGGATGATATCCGTCGCGCAATATCACCCGGGTAGAAATGAGCTCAGGAGGTGGCGGTCGGTCCGGCGCCTACACCCTCGAACATCGCGGCGTCCACCGCGCGGACCTCGTGCTTGTCGAACCCGCGGAACGTGACCGTGCGCTGCGGCCGCAGCAGCACCAGGTCGTTGAGCTCGCGGTACGCCGCGTGCACCGCCGGGTTCGACCGCATCTCGCGGTATGCGCGCCCGACCCCGAGGGAGTACTGGCCGCGCGCGCGCCCGACCAGGGTCGCGGTGTCGGCGGCGGTGCGCGCGTGCAGCAGGGCCACCGCCTGGCGCCCTTCCTCCTCGATCCGGGCCTTCGTCTTCTCGAGCCGCGCGGCGACCTCGCCGAGCAGCTGCTCGGTGGCGATCGACGACGGGCGGATCTGGCGGAACAACACGTCGAGCACCTCCACCCCCCACGCGGAGGTCTCGGCGGTGCACTCGGCGCGGATCAGGTCACCGAGCTCGCCGTCGTCGCGGATCAGCGCGGACAACGGCTGGGTGCCGAGCACGCCGAGCGCGGTGTGCGACACCACGTTCTCCACCGCGCGGTGCAGGTCTTGGATCGCGAACGTGGCGCGCACCGGGTCGACCACCCGGTACTCCACGAACACGTCGGTCCGCGCCTCGGAGCCGCCGATGTCGTGCACCTCGAGGTCATGGATCAGCGCCGACTGGATCCGGCGCGACACCCGGCGCACCTCGGCCCACGGCGCCCACGCGTCCCACACGATCGCGAGCCCGGGCGCGTCGATCCGCTGCGCGAGCTTGCCGAACCGGAGCACCAGCAGCGACTCGTTCGGGAACACGGCGTACGCGAACCGCAGCCACGCCCAGTACATCAACAGGGGGACACCGGCGCCCACGATGGCGCCGAGGAACAGCCACGCGTCGTTGCTCATCGCTCGCTCCGCACGAAGACGGTCTTCGACTGGTTGAGGATCTCGCTGCGGCGGTGCTGCACGTAGTCGGACAACGTCCGCTGCTCGTGCAGCTCGCCCAAGATGGTGGCGATGGCGGACATCTCGTCGTGCACCGCCCGCGCGTTCTGCTCGGCGATCTGGACGCTCTCGGTCGCCGCGATCACCTGCTGCTCACACTCGGCCCCGGCCTCGTCGAGGCGCGTCCGGGCGACCGCTTCGGCCTGGAGCACCGCGTTCAGCGCGTCCTCGAGCTCGCGCGGGGGCGAGATCTTCGCCACGTCGACCGCCTGGAACTTCACCCCGTAGGCGTCGAGCTCGTTCGCGCCCGCGCGCCGGATCTCGTCGCCCACCATCCGCCGGTCTCGCCGCAGCCGGGCGAACGCGGTCGGGTCGGTCGCGGTCGGCCCGAGCTTCGCCACCGCGCCGCGGAGCAAGCACTCGAACAGCTCGACCAGGTGGTCGTGCCCGTGGTCCACGCCGAACAGGTACCGCTCGAGGTGCTCGGCCTGCACCCGGTACCGCACGGTCGCGTCGACCTTGTGCGGGGTCCCGTCGTGGGCGAGCACCATCCGCGTCCCGTCGTAGTCGGCGACGATCAGCCGCTCGTTCACCTCCACCTTGTGGACCTGCATCCACGGCAGCCGCCGGTGCAGGCCCGGGCCGAACGACGGCCCGATCGGCCGACCGAACGAGGTGACCAGGGCCGCCTCCCCTTCACGCACCACGAAGAAGCTCCGCTGCACGATCAGGGCGGCGATCGCCCCGATCCCCAGCATCCATCCGAACCAGAACATGGTCACTCCGAAGTCAGGGGGTCAGAACACATCGGACGACACGCGGGCGGGGACGAACCCCGCGGGCGGCGCGTCGTCGAACGGGGTCGGCGGCGGGGCCGGGCGGCCGATCTCGCGGTACGCCCGGGCCAGCCCTCGGTTCACGTCCACCACGTCGTCGTTGAAGTGGCGGTGCGCGTCGGTGGCCTCGGCGAGCGCGTCGGCCTTCGACTGCTCGTCGATC
>JBEBJC010001191.1:0-2529 GCA_040080105.1 Myxococcota bacterium | reverse complement strand
GGGTGTAATCGACCGCTCCGTCGGCGGCGGCGACCGGCGCCGGACCGCCCCCACACGCGAGGCCGAGCGCGAGCGCGAGCGCCGGCAGGGTCCGGATCACGCGTGCACCTCGACCACCACGGTCCCGTCGGGGCGCGGCGCGAACTCGAACCGGACCGGGAGGAACTTCGACACGATCTCGGCGTTGGTGGTGGTGTGCAGGCTCGGCGGGCCGGTGCGGAACCGCCCGCCCCCCGCGAGCGCCAGGAACACGAGCAGCTGATCGGCGAGGTGCTCGTCGACCGGCGCGCCGTGGGCGTGCCACCGGAGGAGCTCGTCGGCGGCAGCCTGCGCGACGGACTCGGCGGGGCGACCCTTCTCGCCGAACGCGGTGAACCCGGCGGTCAGGTGCTCGGCCTCGACCCCGATCCACACGGCGTTGCCCGGGCCCGGGGAGCTGACGCTGTGGATCCGGCCCGGCCCGAGCGGCAGGCCCGCGCCGGCGAGCGCCCGCGCGACCTCCGCGAGCTCGCGCGACCCGACCGACCCGGGCACCTTCGACACGATCGCGATCGGCTCCACCGCACGGATCTCGCCGCGCTCGAGCAGCTCGAGCGGAGCGAGCGGCCCGGGGGTCACCTGGACGGTGTACTTGCCGCCTCCGGCCGGGTAGAACCCCACCGCGTCCACCGACAAGGTCGCTTCCACGCCGATCCTGCGCAGCAGCGGCAGCAGGACGTGCTGGAGGAACGGCGCGGGTGGGGAGGCCGAGTTGTGGGTCCCGCCGGAGATCTCGATCGTGGACGGCCCCGGCGCTCGCACCAGCGCGGGGAGGACCGCTTGCAGCACCAGCCCGGCGCTGCCGGCGGAGCCCACCGCCACCGAGGTCGCGCCCGCACGGATCGGACCCGGCTCGAACGTCAGCTCGGTGCTCCCGAGCGCGTCGCCGGTGACGGTCGCGCCGGTGCGCTCCGCCACCGCGCGGACCCCGGTGAGGTGCTGGCGCAAGAGCCCCGGCTTGGCCCGGCCCGCTCGGATCGACCGGATCCGGAACGCCGTGCCGGTCACCGCCGACAGCCCGAGGGCCGTGCGCAGGACCTGTCCGCCGCCTTCGCCATACGAGCCGTCGATGGTGAGCACCTCGACCGGTAACGAACCCGCGCGACCGCGTCGAGTCCGTGCTACGGTGCACGGCCGAATCTCGAGGGAGAGCATGCGTCTGTCCACGTTCCTCGCGCTGGCTGCGTGCAAACCGTCCGAGCCGCGGGACGGTCCGAACGACCGCCCCGACCCGGACCCGACCGTGGACACCGAGACCGTCCCACCCCCGGCGACCGGGGAGACGGGGACGACGGAGCAGACCCAGGAGACGTACGACTGCGCCACCATCCCCACCCAGGTGGGCGCGGTGCGGCAGGTCCCGGGGGCCAAGGGGTACCACGACGTGGCGTTCGACCTCGACGGCATGATCATCGGCAACTCGGTGTTCGAGGACCTGCTGAAGGTCGACTTCGCCGGCAACGTGTCGGTGTTCGTCCCGAACGTGGGCACCATCGAGCAGATGACCTGGCTCCCCGACGGCGACCTCGCGGTGGCGTCGTACAACAAGGGCATCGTCCGGGTGAACGCCGCGGGCGCGTCGTCGGTGATCAACCCCGACATCTACGCGTACGGGCTGATCGTGGGCCCGGACGGGATGTTGTACGCGGCCGACTCCGGCGCGGACAAGGTGTTCCGGGTGGACCCCGCGACCGGCGCGTCCGAGGTGGTGGTGCCGGCGGGCTCGCTGCCGGTCGGCTCGCCGCGGGTGATCGCGTTCACCCTCGACGACGACGCGCTGCTGATCGGCACCTACTCCGGCACCCAAGGCCGGATCTACGCGGTCCCGCTCGACGCGAACTACGACCCGTCCGGGCCGCCCGTGGTGTACGCGACCGGGGTGGGCACGGGCGCCTACCACGACGCGATCGGCGTCGACATCTGCGGCTACCTGTACGTGCCCGACTACAGCACGAGCGCGTTGTACCGGGTGTCTCCCTCGGGCCAGGTGCAGAAGCTGCTCGACGAGGGGTTCATCCAACGCGACTACGGCCACGGGCTCGAGTGGGGCAACGGCGTCGGTGGGTGGCGGCTCGACGCGATCTACCTGGCGCAGCCGTACCACGCGAACAACGTCGCCGAGGTCGTGATCGGCGCGCCGTCGCGCGACTGGCCGGGCGTGGGCATCAACCGCCCATGAGCCCGTTCGAGCGGCTGGGGGGAGAGGTCGGCCTGCGCGCGCTGGTCGACACGTTCTACGACCAGATGGACCACCTGCCCGAGACGCGCGGGATCCGGGCGCTGCACCCCGAGTCGCTCGACGACAGCCGACGAAAACTTTGGATGTTCCTGGTGGGGCGGTTCGGCGGTCCCCCGTTGTACGAGCAGGAGCGCGGCCACCCCCGGCTGCGCGCGCGCCACATGCCGTTCCCGATCGGCGCGTCCGAGGCGGAGCAGTGGATGGTGTGTATGGACCGGGCGCTCGCCGCACACGTGCCGGACCTGGCACTC
>JBEBJC010000182.1:0-11686 GCA_040080105.1 Myxococcota bacterium | reverse complement strand
GGTGGTCTGCGGCTCGGTCGGCTCGGGGGTGGTCCCCCCGGGGCTCGGCGCAGTGGGCGCGAGCCCGAGCGGCGCGGCACGGATCCCGAGCTCGCGCCCGTCACACCCCAACAACGACACGGTCAGCCACATCCGCCCATCTTGCGCTGCCGCGGCCGATTCGACAACCACCGCGGCCGGTGCGGCGGTCGCCGCGGCTCTGGCGCCGGGTCGGCCGAACGGCTAGGTCCCGGTGCTGGAGGACCCGATGGCGGCCCCGTTCCGCCTGTACAACACCCGCACCCGTCGCGTCGAACCCTTCGAGCCGCTCGTTCCGGGCCACGTTGGCCTGTACGTGTGCGGGATGACGGTGTACGCGGAGTGTCACATCGGGCACGCCCGGGCGATGGTGGTGTTCGACACGTTCGCCCGCTACCTCCGGCACCGCGGGTGGAAGGTCACGTTCGTGCGGAACTTCACCGACGTGGACGACAAGATCATCCGGCGCGCCGCAGAGAGCGGAGAAGACGCGCTCGCGCTCGCGCAGCGGTTCGTCGATCACTTCCACCGCGACATGAGCGCGTTGGGCCTGGCGAACCCCGATCTCGAGCCGCGGGTCACGACCTCGATCCCGAAGATCGTCGAGCTGATCGGCGTGCTGGTCGACAAGGGCCACGCCTACGCCTCCGACGGCAACGTGTGGTTCGCGGTCCCGTCGTTCCCCACCTACGGCGGCCTGTCGGGCCAGCAAGTAGACGAGCTGCGGTCGGAGGACCCCGACAGCGGCAAGCGGCACCCGGCCGACTTCGCGCTGTGGAAGGCCGCGAAGGCGGGCGAGCCCGCGTGGGACAGCCCGTGGGGCTCGGGCCGGCCCGGGTGGCACGTGGAGTGCTCGGCGATGGCGTGGGAGACCCTCGGCGCCACGATCGACATCCACGGCGGTGGGCTCGACCTGGTGTTCCCGCACCACGAGAACGAGGTCGCCCAATCGGAGTGCGCCCACGGCACGCGGTACGCGCGGTACTGGATGCACAACGGGCTGCTCACCCTCGGCGGGGAGCGGGTCGTGGGCGACGGCGCGTCCACCGTCGCGCAGCTGGTCGAGCGCGCGAACCAGGACCGGCGCCGCATCTCTCCGATCGTGCTCGATGGGGAGGCCGATCGGGTCCTCGCTGCGGCCGGGCTCGACCGGGCGTCGGTGGTGCCCGACGGTCAGTCGGTCGACGTGCGGCCCCCCGGGGCGAAGATGGGGAAGTCCAAGGGCAACGTGGTGGAGATCCACGCGGCGCTGGCGGAGTTCCCGGCCGAGGCGCTCCGGCTGTACTACCTGCAGAACCACTACCGCAGCCCGCTGCCGTACGATCCGACCGCGCTCGGTGAGGCGCTCGCGATGACCGCTCGCCTGTACGAGGCGCGCGAGGTCGCGGAGCGGATGGGCGGCGACGAAGACGCCGACTCGGTCGCGCGCGCGCTCGGCACCGACGCGATGGCGGTGCTGGCGCTCGGTCGCGCGTTCCCCGCGGCGATGGAGCAGGCGCTGGACGACGACTTCAACACCGCGAAGGTGTTGGGGCTGCTGTTCGAGCTCGCGCGGGCGGTGAACCGGCTGTCGAACCACAAGAAGGCCGCGGCCCGGGGAGGCCCGGTGGTCGAGCCCGCGCTCGAGGCGTTCGCGCTCGCGACGAGCGCGCTCGGGCTGCTCGCGTCCACCACAGCCGCGTTCCAGGCCGAGGTCCGGAGCAAGCGGGTCCCGCTGCTCGGGATGTCGGTGGCCGACGTGGACGCGCGGGTCGCCGCGCGGGCGGCCGCGCGCAACGACAAGGACTGGGCCACCGCCGATCGGCTGCGGGGCGAGCTCGAGGGCGCGGGGATCCTGGTGATGGACCGGGGCGACGGGTCGGAGTGGCGCGTCCGGCTGTGAGCGCGGGGGGCGATGTGCGGTGGATCGCGCTCCTGCGCGGGATCAACGTGGGGAAGGCCAAGCGGATCGCGATGGCCGACCTCCGGTGTTGGCTCGAGGAGCTCGGGTTCACCGGTGTCCGCACCGTGCGCAACAGCGGCAACGCCGTGTTCGACGGGGATCCGTCGCGGGTCGACGCGGCGGCGCTCGAGGACGCGATCGCCGCGCGCGCCGGGTTCCGCGCGCGGGTGGTTGTGGTGGGCCAAGCCGAGTGGGTCGAGGCCGTGCGCGACAACCCGCTGGAGGTCCTGGACCCGAGCCGGTTCCTGGTGGGGTGGGTCACCGACCCGGCGGCGGTCGAGCGGCTGGGCCCGCTGCTGGATCGGCCGTGGTCCCCCGACGCGCTGGCGGTGCGGGGAAGGGCGGTGTACCAGCGGTGCGCCGCCGGGCTGCTGGAGTGCCCGATGGCGGCGGCGGTGGCGGGCGCGCTCGGCGACGAGGTGACGGCGCGGAACTGGTCCACGACGCTCGAGCTCCACAAGCTGCTCGATCGCGGCTGACCCCGAGCTCCTCCCGCCCTCGGTTTCCGTCGCGCGTCCGTGTCCGGCCGGCTACAGTCGGCGGTCGGAGGAAGCCATGCGGGTGTTCGGTTGGGGAATGGCGGGCCTGGTGGCCTGCTCGAGCGCGACCATCAAGGACGAAGGGTCGATCGGCACGTACCCGAACGACGCACCGGACGCCGACGCCGACTCGGACACCGACTCGGACACCGACACGGACGCCGACGCGGACTCCGACGCCGACACCGACACCGAGCCCACGCTCGACACGGGGGAGCCGTGTGAGGTGATGCTGCTCGACCAGTTCCCGCTCGACGGTGGCACCGACGTGTACGTGGGCACCGAGCTGTGGTTCGTGTTGTCGATCGCCGACCCGGGGGCGACGGTGTCGCTGGAGGACCTGGCCGGCAACGTGGTGGCGGGCTCGGTCACCCACGACGGGGTGCGGGTGAACTGGGCGGGAGACCCGCTGCAGCCGAACACCGAGTACGTATCGACCTTCACCTGGACCTGCGGGTCGCAGGTGTCGCACTTCACCACGAGCGACGTGGGCGAGCCCCTGTCGGTCGACCCGACGGGGTTGGTGTACTCGATCCAGCTCGAGTCCGGGCTGTGGGTCGAGCCCCCCCTGGTCGGCCCGCTGTTCGCCGCCCAGCTCGGCGACAACGACTTGATGGTGTCGCCGGCCTCGATCGGCGCGACCACGATCGATCTCCTCGGGGTGTACGGCACCTACGACGTGCAGGACGTGTGTATCCCCACCGTCCCGTTCGACGGCCTCGCGTGGGACGACCCGACGTTCACCCTGGTGTCGCCGTCGGTCCCCCTCGACGTGGGGGGCTTCAGCGTCGAGATCACCGACGTCGAGGTGGAGGGCTCGTTCGCGGCCGACGGCAGCCGCATCCAGTTCGGCACCTTGCGCGGGCTGATCGACACGCGGAACCTCGGCCCGGCGATCGGCCTCGGCGGCGCGCCGGACGCGGTTTGTTTCCTGGTGGGCACGCTCGGCGTGGCGTGTGAGCCCTGCCCCGACGCGCTCGACTACTGTTTGGCGATCACTGTGTCCGACCTCGAAGCGCCAGGGGTCGCGGGCGGGGTGGTCGAGCGGACGGTCGACGACATCCTCGCCGATCCGAGCTGCCCGTGACGGTCCGGCCCGCGGAATCGAGGCTCGCACCCGTCGGGGCGGGAACTCTGAGGTAGGATCGGCGTACCGGAGGCGAAGATGGTCCGTGGCTCGGTGACGACATGGCTCGCTATCGGCGCTGCGATCGCTGCGGTCGCCGCGACCCGCCTCCTTCCACCGGCCGAGCGCTCAGCCCCCGCCGATCCGGCGTCGACTCGGGCGGTGGTGGCCGGGGCGGGTATGGCCGCCCCGCCCGCGGTACCTGCTCCGCCCGAGCCTCCGCCGTTCGTGGTGTTCGCGCCGTACGGCTCCGAAGCGGAGCTCGAGGTGGAGGCCCGGCCCGCCGACCTCGGCCCGCCGGGTGGGTCGGAGTTCCGCGCCGTGGTGAACGCTGCCCGCGCCGGCCACTGCGTCGAGGCGCTCGCGCTCGCGCCGTTCGCGGTCGAGCTGTCGCCGGACAACGCCCAGGCCTACGGCGCGGCGTGGCACTGCTTCGACCAGCGGCACCTGGCGCCGTTCGTCCAGCGAAAGGCGGTCCGGTCGTTCGACGAGCTGGTCCCGCTGCTGGCGCACCTCGAAGGGGAGCGGGCCGAACGGGAGCGGCTGGTGGCGGAGGAGCGCGCGTGGGCGCAGCTGCCCCCGGCGTACCGTCCACCCCCGGGTGGCCTCGAGCGGTTGGTGCGCGAGTACGAGACCGATCCCCAGATGCGCCTCGCGTTGGACGAGGCGATCGGCAAGTCGTTCGTCTCCGCGTCGATGGCGCAGATCTTGTCGATCGAAGCCCGGATCGCGGAAGGCCTCGCCGCCGGTCCCCGCGACGCTCTCGCCGACGAGGTGTGGGCGCGGCGGGTGTACGTGTTGGCCCGCGCGCTGTCGGGCCCGGTGGGCGAGCGGCTCGGCGCCGAGCGCCCCGAGGTGTTCGCCCGGCTGTCGGCGGTGGTGAACGCGGCCGACGCGCCGGGGACCCCGCAGGTGGTGATGGACGCGCTGGCCACCGCCCGCATCCGTCAGTGATCGGCGCCGAGCTCGATCACGATCTTGCCCGCGGCGCGGCCGGACTTCGAGCGGTCCCACGCCTCGGACAGGCGCTCGAGTGGGTAGCGCTGGTCGATCACCACCCGTAGCGATCCCTCGGCGACCCTCTCGTCGAGCAGCTGCAGGTCGGCCGCGGTGGACTTCAACAGCACCGGGCGCACCACCCGCGAAGTGAGCGGGTTCGCGAGCTGGCGCAGGAACACGGACGGGCCGGGCATCGTGGACGCGTACCGGCCGCCGCTCACCAGCAGGTGGGTCCACGCGGACGGGGGGCCGCCGACGCAGTCGAGCACGAGGTCGAACGGGGCCACCCCCCGGTACGGATCGGCCGCGGTGTAGTCGATCACCTCGTGTGCGCCGAGGCTGCGCACCAGCTCGACGTTGCGGGTGCTGCACACCCCGGCGACGGTCGCCCCCGCCGCGCGCGCCAGCTGCACCGCGAGGTGGCCGACCCCGCCCGAGGCGCCGACCACCAGCACCCGCGCCGTCGCGCCCGCCATCGGCAGCAGCAGCTGGTCCCGCAGGCCTTGGAGCGCGGTCATCCCCGCGAGCGGTAGGCCGGCGGCCTCCGCGAAGCCCATGCCGTCGGGGATCCGCGCGGTCACCTCGGCGCTCGCGTTGGTGAGCTCTGCCGCCCCGCCGCCTTCGTGGTCCCGCAGCCGCGCGTGGACGCGGTCGCCGAGCGCGAACCCGGTCACGCCGGGGCCGAGCGCGGACACCACTCCCGCTACGTCGAACCCGGGCACACACGGGAACCGCACGGGCATCAACATCCGGAGCTTGCCCGTGGCGCGCTTCCAGTCGACCGGGTTCACCGCGGTCGCCCGCACCCGCAGCTGGAGCTGGCCAGGTCCGGGGACCGGCTCCGGCAGCTCGGCCAGCTCGAGCGGTCCCCCGTACCCTCGGTACACCATCGCGCGCATCGCGCCTCCCGGCCCTCCGTCACTCGGCGTCAGCGGCGGGACCACCCGAGGGCGCAGGTCGTGAGGTCCCACGCGCCGGCGAGCGGGATCTCGGCCTCGCCCGGGGACCAGGTCAGGTCGACCGTCATCCACCCGATCTCGACGTACACCCAGCCACAACGCTTGCCGTCGGCGAGCCGCACGACCTCGACCCACACCGGGGCGTCGCTGCCGCCCCCGGGCATCGCCACCTGCAGCGCCGAGCCCCACTCCCGGTGGGAGTACGCGGCGAACGCGCCGTCCGGGCTCACCGAGAACGGCTCGGGCCGCTCCCGTCCGCAGCCGGCCACCCACCACGCCGCGATCATCGCCAGGTGTCGAGCGGGTACCACCGCACGCTCGCTCCGGCGGAGAACCCTCCACCTTCCCCCGAGCGGCACGAGACCTCGGCCTCCCACGACAACGCGCCGGTGACGCCGTCGTACTCGCGCAGCCACGGCGAGACACACGCGACCAGGGCGTTGCCGTTCGCGCCGTCCATCGCGGTGCCCTGGAACGTACACTGGGACTCGTGGGTCGGGTACGCGGCGTCGACCGTGGCGGTGCCGGCCGCGTCGTCGACGGTGAACACCAGCGCGCGGCCGTGCGCGTTGTCGAGCAGCATCAGCCGCCCGTCGTGGCGCGGGTGGAAGTTGTGCTGACCGGCGAAGTCGTCCGGGCCGTCCACCGCCGACCAGTCGACCGTCAGGTCGTTGCCGAGGGGCCCGTCCGAGCCGTCCCCGGTCATCACCCACACCCGCTGGCCCCACGCCGGGTCCGAGCGGTCGCCCACGAACTTGCCCACCGCGTCGCGGGTCAGCCAAGACAGCAGCAGGTCCCCGTTCGCGTCGGTCGATTCGGAGTTCGTGTGCAACCAGTCTCCGAACGCGTCCTGCGGTACCGGGAGGAACTCCGCCGCCTCCCACCGGAACAGCTCGACCCCGAGGGGGTCCAGCCAGACGATGTTGTCGAGCGTGAGCCCTCCGCTCTGCGCCTGGTACTGGCTCAGGTACACCCCGTCGTCCACGAAGATGTCGTGGTTCAGGCTGCAGCAGCCGGGGTAGTCGACCGGGAACCGCGCGACGTCCCGGCCCATGAGATCGACCTCGACCACGTTCCCGTCGGTCTCCCCCACGATGGTCCCGGCGTCGGTGAACCGGACCATGTCGAGCATCCCGAGCTCACCCGTCGGGTCGAGGTTCTGGTACCACACGAGGTCCCCGGTGGAGGTGTCGTAGATCACGGCCCACGCGCCCTCGTCACACGGGGTCTCGCCCCCCACCAACCCGAAGCTCGAGGTGCCGGTGAAGGTGAGACGGCCGCCGACCGGGGCAGGGGGCGGACCGGGGGTGACGGTGGCGCTGGCCGACGCCGCCCCGGCGGTCGCGGTCACCTCGTAGGTCTGCTCGGGCGCGAGGTACATCACCTCGAACGTGTGCTCCCCGGCGGGCGTTTCGCTCGCGCGCGTCCGGGTCGGGCCGAGGCCGTCGGACCGCACCCACGCGAGGTCGACCGCGACGGGTGGCGTGGCGTCGACCCCGCAGGTGAACCGCAGGGCGTTGTCGGTCGGCGCGCAGGTGAGCGCCAGCGCGACGGCGGGCTCGGTCTCCGGGTCGGTGTCGGCGTCCGCGTCGGCGTCGGCGTCGGCGTCGGCGTCGGGTTCGGTCACCGGTTCGGGGGTGTTCGGGCCAGAGCAGGCGAACCACAGGGGCAGGACCATCTCGGCCTCCGTCGGCAGTCTACTCGCGATCGGCGGGGCGTGGGTCGGGCGCGGGCCGGCCGAGGCGCACCATCCGCGCCTCCGGGGCGCGGTGGACGATCTCGTAGCCGCGGCGGGAGAACAGCCGCAGCAGCGGGGTGTTGGCGTCGGAGGTGTCGGTCGCGAACCTCGGCAGCCCGCGGATCGCGAACCACGCCTCGCCCGCGTCGAGCAGCGCGTTCGCGACGCCGGCCCGCCGGTGCTCGGGGCACACCCAGGTGGTGCTGAACAAGCCGAACGGCTCGGGGTCGTGCTCGACCCGGACCATCGTGTGGCCGACGACGGCTCCCCCGCGCTCCGCGAGGAACAGCGCTCCGTCGGACCGGGCCGGATCGAGGTGGAACGCGACCCGGTCGCGGAGCCAGTCGAGGCTGTACATCGACCCGCCCTGGGCCTCGCCCAGCACCTCGACCAGCGTCGCGCGCATCCGCTCCGCCACCAGCGCGATCTCGTCGGCAGAGCCGGTGGTGGGTCGGATCGAGCACCGCGCCGGGTCCGGCGAGGGGCTCATCCGCCGCTCAGCGCCCCGACCACGAACAGCTCGGCGCCGTCGGGGATCGGTGCAGACAGGTCTTCCTCGCGCTCCTCGCCCACGAACAGCAGGATGTGGGGACGAACACGACCTTGTTCGTCGATCACCCGGAACCGGAACCCAGGGAACTGGCGCTCGAGGTCGTCGAGCACGGCGCCGAGTGTCTCGCCCGACGCCTCGACCCGGTGAGCCCCGCCGGTGTACCCGCGCAGCTGCCCGGGGACGACCACGGTCACGTCAGGACTCCCCGGCGGTGACCGCGTACACGTGGGGGAGGTGGCGGAACAAGCACCCGAACGAGCGCCCCTCGTCGGCGCTGCCCCACACCTCGCCGTTGGTGGTGCCGAAGTACACCCCCACCGGATCGTGGCCGTCGGCGCACATCGCCTGTCGCTTGACCGTCCACCACGCCTGGTCGGTCGGCATCCCGGCGTCCCGGCGGATCCAGCTGGCCCCGGCGTCGCGCGTCTCGTACACCGCCGGCTTGCCGCCGGGGGGCGTGCGCGGCCAGTCCTGGGTCCCGTTCATCGGGAACACCCACGCCACATCGGGATCTCGCGGGTGGAGCACCACCGGGAACCCGATGTCGCCAACCTCTCGGGGCATCGCGTCGCCCACGCGGATCCACCGATCGCTCGGGCGATCGATCCGGTACAGGCCGCAGTGGTTCTGGTGCCACAGGCGGTCGGGGTGGCCCGGGTGGATCGCGATGCAGTGGGGGTCGTGCCCGTACGGGTACTCCGACCCGTCCGCCTTCGGCGGGGCGAAGTCCAAAGCCACGCCGAGGTTCAGCGGGCTCCAGCTCGCGCCTCGGTCGGTGGACTCGAAGATCCCGCCGCCCGACATCCCCAGGTACAGGTGCGCCGGATCCCGCGGGTCGACGAGGATCGAGTGCAGCTTCCCCCCGTCGGGCGTCTGGTCCTTGTCCGAGCCGACCCACAGGTGCTGCTCGGGGTGGTCGTTGAACCCGGACACCGGGGCCCAGCTGACCCCGCCGTCGTCGCTGCGGAACAGGCCCTTGGGGGACGTGCCGGCGTACCAGGTCCCCGGCTCGCTCGGGTGCCCGGGGGTGAGCCAGAACACGTGGTCGACCGCGCGCTCCCGCGGCTCGCCGGTGGGGAACCGAGGGGGGCTCTCGGCCTCCTTCCAGGTCGCGCCGCCGTCGGCGCTGCGGAACACCGTGGGTCCGAGGTGCCACTGCCGCGACGCGCACAGCAGCGTGCGCCCGTCGCGTGGATCGAGCACCGTGTGGTGCACCTGCTGCCCGAGGAACGACGGACCGGCGA
This sequence comes from Myxococcota bacterium, assembly GCA_040080105.1. GTDB lineage: Bacteria > Myxococcota_A > UBA796 > UBA796 > JACKER01. The sequence goes on along the minus strand of JBEBJC010000182.1, from coordinate 2,568 downwards.
GCGCCCAGCTGCGGCGGTCGGTGTCGGCGGTCGCGATCCACAGCCCCTTCCGAGTCGACAGGTACAGCCTCAACGCCATGGGTCCCCCTTTCGTGGCCTAGGGTCGGCCCCTTAACACGGACGGATTCCTGACAATCGACCCGGCGTCGATCGGGCACGATGCGCGCCGCCAGGAGGCTCCGTGCTGTCGTTGTTGCTCGCCGCGTGCCGCGATCCGTCCACCCCAGAGGATCCGTCGGACCCCACGGGGAGCGACACCGCTGCGGACCCGACCGACCCCACCGACCCGACCCCCACCGAGTCGACGCCGACTGGCCAGGTCGACCCCGACGTGTCGAACTACCTCCCCGAGGGCTACGTCCCGGTGGAGCCGACCCGGATCCTGTTCCTCGGCGACTCGATCACCGAGGGCTACGGCGCGTCGAGCGCGAGCTTGAAGTACACCGCGCTGCTCGGGGAGAACTCGCCGCAGTGGCCCGGGTTCGACGAGGTGGACTTCGAGACCACCTACCCGACGTTGACCGAGGTGGTCGACGTGTCCGAAGGGGGCGCGACCACCGGCCTGCTGCTGTCCCGCCAGCTCCCCGACCTGGAGGAAGCGCTGACGTTCCCGGTCTCGGGGGAGACCATCGTGGTGATCACCATCGCCGGCAACGATCTCCAGGCCGCGTTGATCCCGTTCGCGAACGCCGAGGTGATCGTGGACCGGGCGCTCGAGAACTTCGGCGTGATCGCGGACTACTTCCTGGATCCGGCGAAGTTCCCGGACGGCGTGTACCTGTACGCGACGAACGTGTACGAGCCGACCGACGGCGTGGGCCAGAGCCAGAGCTGCTTCTTCGGGGTGGACTACTCGGAGGAGCTGCCCGAGCTCGACCGGTTCAACGCGGAGCTCGCGGCGATGGGCGAGGAGCGCGGGTTCGCGGTGCTCGATCTGCGCGGGCACTTCCTCGGGCACGGGTACTACTCCGACCTGCCCCAGGTGCCGAACTACGACGCCAGTGACCCCACGTTGTGGTTCGCCTCGGACTGCATCCACCCCAACGATCGGGGACACCACGAGCTCCGGCGGCTGGTGCACGCGGCGGTGCTCGGCGAGGAGCTCGAGTACCGGCTGCCCGAGTGACCGGTCACTCGTACCGCGCGAGCTTGTTCGCCAGGCCCTGACGGGACAGGCCGAGGCGCCTCGCGGCTCGGCTGCGGTTGCCTCCCTCGGCGGCCAGCGCCGCCGCGATCACCCGCCGTTCGAGCCGGTCCACCTGGTCTGCGAGGGACGCCCCGTCCGGGCCCGCGTCGGGGAGCGGGTCGAGCGCGAGGTGCGCGCGGGTGATCACCGAGCCCGGCCGCGCCATCACCGCCCCGCGCTGCACCGCGTGCCGGAGCTCGCGCAGGTTCCCCGGCCACGGGTGGGCGAGCAGAGCCTCCTCGGCGTCGGGGCCGAGGTGCACCGCGGGCCCCACCACCACGCTCGCGAAGTGCCGCGCGAGCAGCAAGATGTCGTCGCCGCGGTCCCGCAGCGGCGGCATCGCCACCTCCACCCCGCGCAGGCGCCAGAACAGGTCGTCGCGGAACGCTCCGGCGGCGATCCGGGCGCCCAGGTCGTGGTTGGTGGCCGACACGATCCGCACGTCGACCGCGATCGGGCGGTCCGCCCCGACCGGCAGCACCTCCTGCGCCTCGATCGCCCGCAGCAGGCGCACCTGGGTCGCGGGCTCGGTGTCGCCGATCTCGTCGAGGAACAACGTGCCGCCCGACGCCTCGGCGAACACCCCTTTCCGCGCGCCGGTCGCCCCGGTGAACGCGCCGCGGGTGTGGCCGAACAGCGTGCTCTCGAGCAGCGTCGGGGGCAGGGCGCCGCAGTTGATCGGGACGAACGGGCCGTCCCGGCGGCGGCTGTGCGCGTGGACCCGCCGGGCGAGCAGCTCCTTGCCGGTCCCGTTCTCGCCGGTCAACAACACCGGCAGATCGGTCGGCGCGACCCGGTCGGCGAGCTCGAGCGCCTGCACGAACGGGGGCGACCGCCCGAGCATCACGTCGGCTGGGCGACGGGCGGCGAGCTCGTGCTGCAGGGCCTCGATGCGCCGCTCCATCGCGGCTCGGCTGGCCGCGCGGGCGAGAACCACCAGCAGGACGTCGGGGTCGATCGGCTTGGCGAGGAAGTCGTGTGCGCCCCGCGCGATCGCCTGCAGCGCGGCCGATTTGTCGCCGGCCCCCGACACAACCACCACCTTCACCTCGGGGCGCAGGCCGAGCAGGGTGACGAGCAGGTCGAGCCCGGCCTCGACGGTGCCGGACGGCGGCAACATCAGATCGAGCAGCACGAGATCGAACGGGCGGCTCCGCATCGCGTCGATCGCCGGCTCCGGTCCGTCGGCCTCCACCAGCTCGTACCCTTCGGCGCGGAGCACCGTGCGGTACACCCGCCGCAGCGCAGCGTCGTCCTCGATCCACAGCAGCGGGGTCACGGGCCACCTCGGGCGGGCAGCGTCAAGGTGAACCGGGCGCCGCCGAGCGCCCCCCGGCCGTGGTGGCCCAGCGCCCCGCGGTGCCGGGCGGCGATCCCTTGGG
>JBEBJC010001190.1:0-2535 GCA_040080105.1 Myxococcota bacterium | reverse complement strand
CGGCGACACCGCGGGCGGCGCCGGCTTCGACAGGATCGTGTAGTAGGTCTGCGCGGCGGCGGCGGCGTCCTGCGGGGTGGCGGCGCCGCGCAGCACGTCGCGGAGCGCGCGCGCCTCGGCCTCGAACACGTTCTGCACGTCGGGGTCCGACGGCATCGGCACCGCGTTGGCCGCTTGGGCCGCGAGCACCGCCAGCAACGGATCGTCCGACGTGATCGACGCGAGCGCCACCGCCTGGTGGCCTTCGTCCTGCCGGATCTGCGCGCCCACCGGCCCGGCGAGGAACGCCGCGAGCGACGAGGCCTCGGCCGGCCGGTCGCGGTGGGTGGCGACGAACGCCGCGTCGACCGTGAGGTACGGCTGCGCGGGTCGCCCCGTCTCCGACACGATCGGCAGCGGGGCAGCGGCGATCGGCCGGTCGACCTCCGACACGAACCACGGGCCGCTGATCACGAACGCCACCGCGCCGTCGCGGTACAGCTTGGTCACGAGCTCGGCGGTGGGCTGCTGCGGAGCGATGTGCTCGTCGACCGCGAGCCGACGCGAGAACGCCAGCGCCTCGGCGTGGCCCGCCGCGTCGAGGTGCACCCCGCCGTCGGCGTCGATCGCGCGCGCCCCGAACGCGTGCAGCCACCCAGCGGAGAAGTACGGCTCGGCCGCCTGGTACGCGAGGCCGTATGTCCCCGGGCCCGTGTTCGCCTTCGCCATCGCCACCAGCTCGTCGGTGGTGGTGGGCGGCGACGGGATCTTCGCGGGGTCGTACAGCAGGACCACCGACTTGAACGCGAGCGGGACCGCCCAGGTCTGTCCCTCCAGCCGCACCGCGTCGACCGTGGCCGGCCGGAGCCCGGCGAGCTCGGGTTGGGGCTCGAGCAGCCCCATCGCGACCCACTTGCCGAGGTTCGCGTGGTTCGCGACGAACAGGTCGGGCCCGTTGCCGCGGGGGATCGCGGTCTCGAGCTTGCCGTCGAACGCGCCGAACGGCAGGTCGACCAGCTCGACCGCCACCCCCGACGTCTCGGTCCACCGCGCAGACGCGTGTTCGAGCGCCGACTTCTCGTCGCCTCGATACGCGTGCCACACCACCAACGGCTCGGCCGCGCGCGCGGCGAGGGTCCCCAGCGTCCACCACATCCGCGCCGTTTATCTCACTGCTCCGCGGGGATCGCTCGCAGGCACCGGTCGAGCCACCCCATCGCCTCGGTCCACGCGGCGGCGGCGGCCTCGGGATGGTACGCCCCGCCGGTGTCGTCGTGGAATGCGTGGTTCGCGTCGGGATAAGTGCGCGACTCGAACCGCGCCCCCGCCAGCTCCATCGCGGCGGCGATCGGCGACACCACCTCGGGCGGGACGATCCGGTCGAGCCCGGCGTAGATCCCGAGCACCTCCGCGCGGATCGCGCCGACCCGATCCGCCGCGGGCGGGACGCCATAGAACGGGACCGCGGCGAGCAGCTCCGGAACCTCGATCGCGACCTGCCAGGTGACGCCGCCGCCGAAGCAGAACCCGATCATCCCGAACCGTTGGACGACCCACGGCTGGGCCCGCAGGTACGGGATCGCCGCGGCGAAGTCGCGCGCGTGGCGGCCGGGTGGGGCCTCGCCGAGGGCGCGCCAGATCCGGCGCTCCGACAGGGCGTCGGTGCCGCCGGCGCGCGACAGCAGATCGACCGCCGCCGCCACGTACCCGCGCTTGGCGAGGCGCCGGGTGACGTCGCGGGTGTACGCGTTCAACCCGCGGTTCGCGTGGCACACGAGCACCACCGGCGCGGGCTCCCCGCTCGCCGGGCGGGCGACCGCCGCGGTGATCGGCCCGTCCTCGGCCGGGATCGAGGCGACGTGGCACGCGACGGCGGGATCGTCGGGTGGGACGTGGTCCGGCGACACCACCGGAGCCGGGGCCGCGAGCGGGGCGTGCGGCGCGCACCCGGCCAGCAGCTGGCCCGCGGCTCCCACCCCCACGACCGACGCGAGCCCCGCCAGCGCATCGCGGCGGGACAGTTCGCCGGACCGGTGGTGGTGGACCAGCTCGGCGATCAAGTACCGGTGAAGCGGATGCACGACGCCCTCCATCGAGTGGTTTCGGCCGCTCCCCCGCTGAGGAGTGGAGTCCGATCCGCCTCTTCCCCGCAGCGGGATCGCCTTCACCCGCCGAACCGCCGCATCCACGCCACCAGCTCGTGCTCACCGCGCTCGACCAGGGCGTCGATCACCCGTAGCCGGTCCTCCGCGTCGCGGTTCTGCGACAGCTTGACCTTCCCTTCCCACCTCGAGACCTGGAGTTCGAACGCCACGACCCCGGCCGACAGGCGCTCCACGTAGGCCGGGTCGGGCTGTTCGCCGCCCGCCAGGTGCTCGGCGAGGGCCACCGCGAGCACCTCGGCCGGATCGGTCAGCCGGCGGACGACCCCGGTCGCGTGGGCGGCCACGTAGTTCCAGGTCGGCACCTGGCGGTGCGGCTCGCGGTACAGGTCCGACCGGACGAGCGAGTGGGGGCCGGCGAACACCGCGAGGGCGGGGCCGTCGAGGTCACCGG
>JBEBJC010000181.1:0-11743 GCA_040080105.1 Myxococcota bacterium | reverse complement strand
ATCCCGTCCCAGGTGGCCGAGACCGCGTCCATGCCGAAGCTCCCGGCGACGCGAGCCCGCGCCCGCGCCCCGGTGGCCCGGCGGGCGTCCTGGGGCGCGTCCATCACCTCGCGCATCGCCCGCGCCAGCGCCGGCGCGTCGCGCGGGGGCACGAGGTGTCCTGCGCCGTCGGTCACCACCTCGCGGTTGCCGCCCACGTCGGTCGCCACGAGCGGCAACGCCGACGCGCCCGCCTCCAGCAGCACGATCGGCAGCCCCTCCCACGCCGACGACATCACGTAGCCGTCGGCGGCCTTCATCAGGTCGGCCACGTCGGTGCGGAGCCCGAGCACCCGGACGCGGTCCTCGAGGCGGCGCTCGCGCACCCCGGCGACCGTCGCGTCGAGCAACGGCCCGGTGCCGACGATCGCGACCTGCCACCGAGGCCGGTCGCGCAGCCCCACCAGGGCGTCGAGCAGGTTCGGGTAGTCCTTCTGCTCCATGTGCCGGCCGACCGCGAGCCACAGGAACGTCTCGTCGGTCAGTCCGAGCTCGGCTCGGGTGCGCGCGCGCACGTCCGGGTCGGGGGCGAACCGGTCGAGGTCCATCCCGTTGGGCACGTACCGGATTCGGTCGGCCGACGGCACCGCGCCGATCTTCACGTATCGCTCGACCGCTTCGGGCGAGACGTTGGTGGTGAGGTCGGTGAGCCGATCGGTGGCGCGGTAGTACGCCATCTTCGCCCGGCCGCCCTCGAACACGTTGTGGGCGGACGTGACCATCACCGGCACGCGGCACAGGGGCCGCGCCGCCCGGCCGACGAAGTTCGCCGGCAACGTGTGGGTGTGCAGCACGTCCGGACCGAACCGGCGCACCACCCGGACGAGGCGCGGGATCATCCGTGGATCGCGGCTCCCCTCGGTGAACCCGAGGTCGGTGAACGCCACCCCGAGCTCGCGGGCGCGCCCTTCCAAGCCGAGGGGCTTCGCGAGCCCCACCAGCAACGGGTCCCACCCGCGACGGCGCATCGCCGCCGCGAGCTCGACCACCTGAACCTCCGCCCCGCCGAACCCGAGGGCGATGATCACGTACAGGACCTTGCGGCTCACGCACCCCTCGCCGATCGCCCGGCGAGCGCCCGGCTGAGCCCACGCTACCTCATCAGGGGCAGATTCGGTTCTGCGCGCCGGGGCTCCCACGATCGCCCAGGGTCAACGTACCGATCGACTCACACCAGTTCGCCGAGGTGTCGTTCGACACCGAGTCGGTGGTGAGGCGGTCGAGCTCGATCGACTTCCCGACCGGCTGCGGCCACGTCAGGTTGTACACGACCTGGTCGATGATGAACCCGGTGCCGTCCTCGACCCGGATCTGGTCCGAGCCCAGCAGCACGAACACGTCGTTGTAGTCGTAGTCGCCGGTGAAGCCGCCGTTGAGGGCGGCGTTCCCGTTCTTCGCGAACACGACGTAGTCGTTGGGCTGGACGAACAGGTCGACCGCGACGGTGAACGACTGCGCCACCGCGGCGTCGCGGACGTACAGCCCGTTCAGGTTCACCACGCTGTTGGTGGTGTTGTGCAGCTCGAAGTACTCCCCGCGCGAGTCGACGACCTTGTCGGGGTTCGACATGATCTCGGTGATCACGAGGTCGCCCGCGTTCAGGTCGGTGACGACCGAGGCGGCGAGGCACACGTCGTGCTTCGGATCCATGCCGAAGTCACCGCCGCGGTCCGCGACGCAGGACAGGCCCGCGTCACACTCGGCGTCCGAGTCGCAGTCGCCCTCTCCCGACGCACACGGACACGACTCGGAGCAGTACCCCTCTTGGTCGCCGTTCGCGCCGCCGCAGCTGCCCCCGCACGACCCGCCGAAGTCAACGCCGGTCTCGGCGCCGTCCTGCACGCCGTTCGTGCAGCCGGACTCGACACACACGTCGTACGACCACTCGATCCCGAACTGCGCGCCGTTGTTCAGCCCACACACGAGGCCCGTCGCGCAGTCCGTGTCGGCGTTGCAGTCGCCCACGCCGGAGGCGCACTCGCAGCCCGGGTGGCAATAGGAGATCGTGTTCGGGGTGCCGCCGCAGGTACCCCCGCACGACCCGCCGAAGTCCACCGCAGTCTCGTCGCCGCTGAGCGCGTTGTCTTCGCAGTGGCTCGGGGCGCACACGTCGGTGGTCCAGCCGAAGCCCCAGTTCGATCCGATGTCGTCGACGCAGACCAGGCCGGCGTCACACTGGGTGTCGAGGTCACAGTCGCCTTCCCCGGTGGCGCAGGTCAGGGTGCCGTCGCAGTAGTCGAACCCACCGTTCGGCCCGCCGAGGTCCTTGATCCGCGACACGCCGGACGGCTCGGGCGCCTGCGCTGGATCGTCGTAGATCACGCGCTCGTCGGAGCAAGAGGCCAACAGCGCGATCGACAGCAACCACGAGGAACGGTCCACGAAAACCTCCAGGGGGAACCTGGTTCACGACCAGGGTTTCGACGGAGCTTCCCCCGTCGAACGACCGTCGCGCCGAACTCGCTCGACGATCGGGTTCGGCGAGCACGCCGAACGAAGGGAACACTGTTCTCTTAGCTCACCGGCACGGCACGACCACCGGTTTTCGGCGGGACGGGAGCGGACCGCTCACCGCGACGACAGGAATGCGGCGACCTCACTTCTCCGATCCTCGACGCTCGCGGCGCAGACCTCGATCCCCTCGAGCACCTGCGCGAGCTGGCTCCGCCCGTTCACCCAGCGCCGGGACCGGTCGGCGAACAGCGACTCCACCTCGGCCGCCCGCGAAGCGTCACACCACCCGGCCCCGGACAGGATCAGGTAGGACCTCGCGATCGCCGGGATCCGCTCGGCCAGCGCGTCGGTGTTTGCCTGCACGAACGCCCACGCGGCGGGGCGGGTGACGGGGTCACCGAGCGGGCCGGTCAGCAGCCCGAACGCCTCGCGCAGATCGATCGCCGGATCGAGGCTCGCCCCCAACGCCGCGCCGACCGCGTCCGGGTCGCGGAACGAACCGAGCGCGGCGAACAACAGCTCGCGCCGGTCTCGGTCCTGCTCGCCCGACGCCTCGGCGTACATCCGGTCGTACAGCGCCCGATCCCCCCCGTGCGCCGCGAGGCCGAGCATCACCTCCACCAGCTCGGCGTCGATCCCGGTTCGATCGGTGAGCCACCGATCGGACTGCTCGCGCGCGTACGCCAACAGCTCGGGATCCTCGCCCTTTCGCCCGACCAGGTCGAGCAGCGCGATCCGCAGCCTCCGGGTGGCGTCCCCGTCGTCGCTCGACGAGGTGCGGCCGACCGCGTTCGCCGCCTCGCCGAACGTGCGGCGCACGAACGCCTGGTACGCCGGCCGGGTGTCGTCGGTGATCAGGTGCTGATCGAGCGCCGCCACGATCTCGGCCGCCGCGCGGAGCGCGTGTGGATCCCCGAGCTCCACCACCCCGGGGATCTCGGCGAGCAGCGTCGTGGGGGAGAGGTCCCCCGCATCGACCGCAGCCGTCGCCGCGTCGAGCACCCCGACCTTCTCGGCGGTGGACAGCTCACCCGAGGCGAGCAGGGTCTGGAGCAGATCGCCCCGGTACCGCACCCGGTAGTACCCGGTCTCCCCGTCGTTGGGCTGGACCCACGTGGGGCAGCTCGGGCCGAGCGGGAGGGTGGCTGCGCGGCCGGTCACCAGCGCGCAGCCGTGTCCGGGCGCGGCCCCGCCGCCCCACCGGGCACACACGGGCAGGTCCCAGGTCTGGCGGGTGCGCCCGCGCGAGCCCGCGGGCAGGTACCGCTCCACCTTCAGGTCGAGCCGCGGCGGCCCGTCGTCACACACGAGCGTCACGTCGACCTGCGGGGCGCCCGGCTGCTCGATGAAGGTGTCGAGCAGGTGCGACAGGTCGACCGGGCGGGGGCCGAGGGCCGGCGCGCCCGCGGCGGCGGCGGTCAGCGCAGCGGCGAAGTCCGACGCGGTGGCAGTGCCGTGGGCGTGTGCCTGCAGGTACCGGCGCACGCCGTCGCGGAACACGTCGCGGCCGAGCCACGCCTCGAGCATCACCAACACCGACTCACCCTTCGCGTACACGATCGCGTCGAACGCCCCCTCGATGTCGTCGACGGTCTCGGCGGGGCGCCGGATCGCGCGGGCCGCAGCCAGCGAGTCCGCCGCCATCGCCGCGGAGCGGGTGGTCACCTGATCGACCGCGACCCCCCAGCCGGGCTCGAGCTCGGCCAGCGCGCGCGACTCCATCCACGACGCGAACGACTCGTTCAGCCACAGGTCGTCCCACCAGCGGGGGGTCACCAGGTCGCCGAACCACTGGTGGGCGACCTCGTGCGCGAAGAACACCCGCCACCGGCGGCGCCGCGCGGCGGAGTCCTCCCCGGGCCGCGCGAGCACCGCCCCCTGGACCATCGTGATGAGACCGGGGTTCTCCATCGCGCCCCACCCGACCGCCTGGGGCAGGCTGACCACGTCGAGCTTCGGGTACGGGAAAGGTTGGCCGAAGTACGCCTCGAACCACGCCACGGTTGGGGCGGCCGTCTCCACTGCGTAGGTCGCCCAGTCGGCTCGGCCACGGGGCACGATGATCCGCAGCGGGACCTCCCCGACCCGGCCGGCGTCGACCTCGTCGAACGGGCCCACCGCGAACGCGACCAGGTACGTCGGCAGCGGCAGCGTCGGAGCGAACACCACCCGACGCTGGCCAGGCCCCGCCGCCTCCTCCCTCGACGCCGGCGCGTTGCCGTAGGCCCGCGCTCCGTCGGGCACGACCAACGCGATCTCCCACGGGATCTTGAACTCGGGCTGGTCGAAGCACGGGAACGCGCGGCGGGCGTCCATCGCCTCGAACTGGCTGAACAGGTACCAGTCGTCGCCCTCCCGCTGGCGGAACAACCCCTGAGTGTCGAGCTCGGACACCGAGCCGGTCCACGCCAGCTCGAGCGTGACCTCCCCCGAGACCCGTGAATCCCACGACAGGTCGACCCACCCTGGGTGCTCGGTGACGGTCACCGGTGACCGATCGGCTTCCCCGGTCGTCAGGGTCACGGCGCCGAAGGTCAGGTCGCGGGCGTGCAGCGACAGGTGGTCGGCGGGGCGATCGAGCTGGACCACGAGCCGCTCCACCCCCGAGAACCGCGGCGACGCGGGATCGAGGGTGAACTCGACCGACGCCCGCACCGGGCGGATCGAGGAGGGCAACCGGACCGCAGGGTCCAGCGGGCCGGCGAACGCGCCGAGCGACCAGGCCGAGAACACGGTCAGCGGCGGCGCCGCAGGAGCGCGATCACCACCGGCAGCGCGAACACCACCGCCGGGTTGCCGGTGTCGCAGCCGCAGCCCGACGACGAGCCACACCCCGACGAGCCGCTGCAGCCGCACCCACCCGACGAGCCGCTGCAGCTGGTGGACGGGTAGGTCACCGGGCCCGCGAGCAGCCACGCGCCGACGTAGTCGCCGTCGGGACCGCCCGCGCCCGCCTGGAGCTGAGTGATGCCGACCCCTTCGAACCCGGGGATGTTGAACCCGGTGCCGGAGAGGGCGTCACCGAGCAAGCTCCCCACGAGCCCGCTCAGCAGCCCGCCGAACGAGGTCTGGATCGTGCCCGAGTCGTCCGGCTTGAACTCGTTGTACGACACGATCGGGGTGATGTCGGTCGCGTCGATCGCCAACCCGAGCCGGCCGGTGGTGTTGTCGAACGTGGTGTCGATGCCGACGTTCGCGGTGAGATCGACGTTGAACAACCGGGTGCGCCGGTGGTCGACCTCGGCGATGAACCCGAGCCCGAGCTGGTCCGCGACCACGTTGACCTGGTGTGACCCCTGGCCGATCGTCGGCGCCGCCCGCGGCTGGGTGCGGATCGACATCGGCGCGACCGTCGGGAACATCGACGTGTACACGTTCGGCGCGAGGATGGTGAGCAGGCTCGTGTCGATCGGCAGCGGCACGCCGAGGTCGGCGGCGGTCGCCGAGTCGAGGTCGTAGCACAGCAGCCCGCCGGCCCACACCCCGTACAGCACCTGGTTCAGGAAGTCGTCGTCGATGAACGCGTCGGCGTGGGGCGAGAACGACACGCCGGCCCCAGGCTCCCCGATCTCCGGCTGCAACGACGGGGTCGAGGTGCTGCCGCCCGAATCCCATTGCGCCACACACGGGCTGACCGCAGTGTCGGTGACGCTCGCCATCCCGATCCGCATCCCCTCGACCTTCAGATCGAGGGTGTCGGGCCACAACACGAAGTCGAGCGGGACGCCGAGCAGGTCGATCGACTGGGCGATCACCGCCGAGCCGAACGCCTCTTCGAGCGTCGGCTCGAGCTGGGCCGGCAGCTCGTTCACCACCGCGTCGATCTGCGGGGTGATCTGGTCGAGCACGATGTCGTAGATGTTGAGCCCGAAGAAGTCGAGCACCGTGTTGAGGCCGTTGATCACGTCGGCCGTGCCACAGTCGGTGAAGTGGATCGACTCGTCGGTCGCGTCCCAGGTCCACGCGATCGGCGGGACCTCGGCGTCCAGCGCCTTGGTGTCCGGGTTCCCGTCGCCGTCCACGTCGACGCCTGCAGGGTCGGGGTTCAGCTGCATCAGGATCGCGCCGTCGATCGTGACGTGGATCGGGTCGGAGTACAGCGCGCAGGTGTCGCTGATGTCGATCAAGCCGAGCAACACCGCGTCGATGTCGACGATCGCCGGCGCGGCTGGTGTACCCGCCTGGACCGCGATCGTGCCGTCGAGGTTCAGCACCTGCTCGCCCGGGGTGATCGACAGGTCGTCGATCCCGAGCGTGACCGCGAGGCCGGTGATCCCGATCGCGTACTCGTAGGTGCAGAACAGGATGTTGCACGAGTCGTCGGCCAACGCCACGTCCGTGACCGGGATCTCCGGCGGGATGAACGTGGCGGCGAGGGACTCCAGCGCCGCGAACCCGCCGGGGGTCACGTCGACCAGCACGCTCCCGTCGATCTTGCTGCCGATCGGCCAACTGGCGACCGCGACGGCCGGTACCGAGACACCGGCCATGAACCCGAGGAACCGAAGAGTGGCGCGCATGGGAGCTCCGAGACGGCACACCATACCCGGAGCGCGGCCCAGTCACAACGAGAACCCGCGGCGCACCCTCCAACCACGCAAGAACGTGGCGCTCGCGTCGAACAGCGCACACTTGTCGGGCGCACGGTCGGCGGTGACCCGCGCCAGGTCGCGGTGGTAGGCCTCCAGCTCCGCGAGGTGCTCGGGGAGGAGAGGATCGTCGCCGGACAGCAGGCGGGGCCCGAACCGCAGCTCGTTTCCCGTGGCCGACTCCACCCCGGGGACCGCGCGGATCACTTCGGCGAACCGCCCGGCCTCGGGCGCGAGGCGCTCCTCGTCGATCCGCCAGCCGTTCGCAGCGAGCCACAGCCGCAGCTCTGGCGGGTCGTCGGGCGCGTGGACCACCACCGCGACCCGGGGCCGCGGACCGCGGTCGAGGATCTTCGCGATCGTGTGCGCCCCCATCCCGGCGACGATGGCCACGTCGACCTCGCGGAACGGCGCGAGCCCGTCGGCGACGACCCACGGCACGTCGCGCCGCCCGATTCGCTGCGGGGCGCGCTCGGTCGCGATCGCCCCCACCGCGTGCGCGACGTGGCCGTGGTCGGCCCCCACGTCCACCACGAGGCCGTCGACCCGCGGACACAACGCGATCAGCAGGTCGCGGCGCGCGCGCCCTCGGCTCACCCGATCTCCAGCCCGCGGCCGCGCGCGGCGCTCCGGTGGCGCAGCTCCCCCTCGATCGACGCGTCCCGCGCCCGGCGCGCCGTGTCGCCGAGGCGCCGCAGCCCTTCGTCGGACGGATCCGGGCCGACGACCGCGAGGGCCGCCGAGATCTCGCCGAGCCGGTCGAGGATCCGCCCGTTCTCGATCCCGACCGACCGCGCCTGCGCGTCGATGGCCTCCAGGTCGGCCACCGTGCGCGCGACCCGGTCGCGCTCCTCCAGCGCGCTCCGATCCGACGACGCGCGGGCGGACAGCGACGCCAGCCGGGTGCGCAGCGCCGGCAGGTCGACCTGGCGCAGGGTGCGCGCCGCGGCACCCGCGACCTGGGCCAACGCCTCCAGCTCGTCCTCGACTTCCTTGAGCGCGTCGCGCACGTCGGTGGACACGGCCGGCGGCAGATCGGCGCCCGCGACCTCGAGCCGCAGCGCGCCGAGCCGGGCCCACGCCGGCGCCAGGGGCCCCTCCGCCGCCCCCTCGGCCGTGACCTCGCGCGCGACCGCCAGCGCCGCCAGCCCGGGCCGGTACCAACCGGCGGCGCCCGACCGCCCGCCGAGCCACCCGGCCACCCACAGCGCGACGGTGAGCGCGAACGAGAGCGCGGCGTACGGCAGCAGGCCGAACAGCAGCAACACGAGCCCGACGACGGCCGGGACCGCGCTGGCCATCAGGCCCACGGCGAGCCACAGCCCCGCGGCGACACCCCCAGGCGCGGTCGCGACCACCGGGAGCCCGGTCGCGCTCCGGATCGCCTTGGCCCGGGACCGGGCTGCGCTCGCCCCGGCGGTGGTCTCGATCACCACCGGAAGCCCCCGCCGCTGGAGCTGCTCGAGCACCGACAGCGGGACCCGCGCGTGGCCAGCCACCACGCTCCGCTCCGACGGGCTCATCTCGCGCAGCGCCGCCGGGGGCAGCACCACGATCCCGCCCGGGTCGGAGTCCTCCCGCGCGGCTCGGGACGGGTTCGGCTGTGTGGCCCTCGGCGGCCCGACCACCGGAGCCCGCACCGTCGGCCGGAGGTCCACCGGCGGGCCCGCGAGCTGCTGGAGAACCGGCACGGCGCCGATCCGCTGGCCCGGATCGTCGGACATCAACCTGGCGATCGCCAGGTCCAACGCCGGGGGGATCCCGTGGCGCAGCGACGACGGAGGCGGCGGGGGCGCGCGACGACCCGGGGCGCCGGCGAGCGTGGGTTCGCGGCCGGTGACGAGCTCGTACAGCACCACGCCGAGCCCGTACAGGCCCGCCGCCCCATCAGCGGCGGACCCGGCGAACGACTCGGGCGCCACACACCGGGTGCTGCCGAGCGCCACCCGGGTGAGCGGGTCGATCCGCGGCGCGAGCACCGGACGTCCTCCCGCGTCGATCCCCACGTCCACCGCCCGCAGGGCGCCGCGGGTCGCCGGGCCTGCGGCGAGCACCGCCGGAGCCAAGGTGGCGCCGACCCACGCCACGGTAGCGGAGTCGAGCGGGAGGCGCAGGTCGGCCAAGGTCGGCACCTCGAGCGCGGCGCGCACCGCGTACGGCCGGCCCTCCAGGCTGCGGACGTCGTAGGTCCGCGCGAGGGCCGGATCGCTCACCCGGGACAGGGTGTGGTGAAGGTCCACGAAGCTGGCTCGAGACGCCGCGTCGACCGACGGCGTCGGCCGGAGGATCTCGACCGGCTCACCGGTGTCGACCGCCACCGCGCGCCACCGCTCCATGCCGTCGCGCGTCGGCAGCGCCTCCAGCAACTCCCATCGGTCCGCCCACCGTTCGCCCGTCCGCACGTCACGCTCCGAACGCCGCCGGCGCGGCCCGACGATGCAATACCGCGCCGAGGACCCGTTTCCAACCCGGCGCCCCCGATCCTGTGCCCCGATTGGGCGGCTGGCGCCGCCGCTGCGTCAGAGTTCCGCGCACCGGACCACCGCCTCGGATGTAAGGGTTTGCACCCCCATCCTGGGGCGCAGCTGCCTCCGGGCGCCGACCGGCCGACGATCTGCTCCCGTCACGCGCGACGCGCAGTGGGTATCATCGCGTGGCGGAGGCCCGATGGGCGGCGAGCTCACCCTGGAGCAGTTGATCGCGTTCCTGATGGACGCACCGATGTTCGGCGACCTCGGCTCGTCCGAGCTGTCCGAGCTGGTCGGTGCGCTTCAGGTGCGCTCTCACTCCCCGGGCGAGTGGGTGTTCCGCGAAGGGGACGCTGGAGACGCCTGGTACGTGTTGTACGAAGGCGAGGTGGAAGTGGTGAAGGAGGCGCAAGGCGCGGAGCGGGTGATCGCGATGTTGGGCCGTCGGGCCTGCTTCGGCGAGATGGCGATCCTCGACGGCTCGCCCCGGTCCGCCTCGGTGCGGGCGACCCAGCCTTCCACCGCGCTCAGGTTCCCGCGCAGCTCGTTCACCCGGTTGCTGGCCGAGGGGAACCTCGGAGCGTACAAGCTCGTGCACCAGATCGCCCTCGTGCTGGTGTCGCGCCAACGTCGGACCACCGCGCGGCTGGTCGAGGCCCTCGCCGCGGGTGACCAGGCCTCACTCGCCGAGCTGATCGGGCCGCTGGTCGACCGGTCCGCGGTGGCGGAGTGATCTGGGCGCTGGCCGCGCTCGCGTCGCCGCCGGACGGCCTCCGACCGGTGGTGGCGCGCGCAGGGGCGGTGGACCGGTACGCGCGGTGGGCCGCACTCGAGGGGGAGCTCCCCGCTCGCCCGGTCTGCGAGCCCGTTTGGCCCGAGATCGTCGACTTGTGCTACCGGGTGTGGGACCAAGGCAAGCGCCGGTGGGTCGTGACCGGCGACCTCGGGGCGTGGGCCGCCGACGCCCCGGCGCTGCGCGAGCGGGTGGCGTCCGCCGCCGGGGAGTGGGTGGCCCGCGCCGAGCTCGTCCCGATCGCCGGCACCCCCCACCAGTACTTGCGCCTGGTCGACGGCGACGGCTGGACGGCGGCCGGTCTCCTCCGACCCGAGCTGGCCGCCGAGCGACTCGGGGGCGGGCCGATCCGGATGGCGTACCCGGCCGAGACGGTGTGGATCGCGTGGCGCGCCGGCGACGACGAGCTCGATCGGATCATGGCGATCGGGGTGCGCGAGTTGTACGACGCGACCGCGGGTTCGGTGAGCCCGCGGATCGTGACCTGGGACCCGTCCGCCCCGGCCCCATGGAAGCCGTTCGGCCAGGCCGTCCCCTGAAGGACCGCCTCGAGCGAAGGCTCCTGTCGGGCGGCGACGCGACCGTGGAGGGCGTGCCCCGAGCTCTCCCGGGTGGTACAAAGGCCTCGGCCCGCCTCGCCGCCGCGGTAACGGGGTCGGCGGACCGCACGGGTGAGCACTCAGGAGGCGCGGATGTGGACAGCCCTGTGGATCGGCGCGTCGTGTAAGTCGGGGACCCCGGCTGTCGCGATCGACCGGGGGGTGGTGCCTGCGGAGCTCGCGTGGCGCGGCCTGCCCCGCCCCGAGGAGACCTGGCTGATGTGCCTGACCGACGCGGACTGTGAAGCCGCCGAGATCGGGTGCTGCGACCACTGCAGCGGCGGGCGGGTGGTGCCGGTCCGCCGAGACCACGCGGCGGACGTGGTCGAGGCCTACGGCGAGCGGTGTGGTCGATCCGAGTGCCCCGAGGCGGACTGTCCGCGGGCGCCGACGGTGTGCCACGAGGGTCGGTGTGGCCTCGGGCCCTGATCGGGGGTCGGTCAGGGCTCGCCGGACACCGAGTCGGCGAGCTCGCCGATCGCGTGCAACAGGGGCGTGACCAGCTTCTCTCCCTCGGTGGAGCGGTCGCGGCGGTAGATCGCCACGAGCTCGAGCGTCCGCTCACCGACCGGGCCGTACCACGACTGGGCGGTCGGTCCGCCAGGGTCGGTCGACAGCCAGCTCCGGGTGCCCGCCGTCGCCCCCAGCACCGGGACCGACCGATACCCCCCGGCGTCCTCGAACCACAGGTCGAACCCAGGCCGCTCGGGGAGGGGCTCTCCCGCGGCGACGACCACCAGCTCGAGCCCCACTCCGGTGTCGAGGTGCCGCAGGGACAACACCAGCGGGGGAGGCCCCGCG
>JBEBJC010000180.1:0-11723 GCA_040080105.1 Myxococcota bacterium | reverse complement strand
ATCGCGTCGACTTCGCGCCGCTCGGCGGCCATCGCGGCCTCGAACCCGGCGCGGAAGTCGGTGGCCGCGATCTTGTCGAACGCGGGGAACTCGTACGGCAACGTGCTCGGCAGCGCGTACGGCGCCACCGGAGCCACCTCGGTGACCGCGGGCTCGACCGGGACGGTCTTCACGCACGACACCGACAGGGAGATCGACAACGGGATCACGAATCGCATGCTGCACCGGGCTCGGGTGAACCGCGCATGTAACCTCGCCGGACCCGGGCGGTCGGACTACCGAATCCGGGAACCCCAACCCGGCTTCCGGTGGCCGATGCCCCGAACCAAGGTACGCTCCGCCTCGATGGCGTCGACCTTCGAGCATCGGACGTTGACCGTCGCGGCCGCCTCGGCCCTCGGGTCGGGCGCGGTGATCGCGACCACCGCGCTGTGGGTGGGCAAGAACGACAGCGTCGGCGGGATCCTGCTCGGAGTGGCGGCCGCGCTGGTCGGGTTGGTGCTGCAGCGCGCCGGGTACCCCTCCGCCGCGGCGCGGGCGTTCCTGTGGCCCGCCCTGCCGGCGGTGTGGCTCGCCACCGCCGCGAACCCCGACGACGGCTCGATCGGCGCGTGCGCCCTCGGGTTCGTCGTGCTCGAGGTGTTCGCGATGGTGGTGCTCCCGCGGTCGGACTTCGTCGCGTTCGGGCTGGCCGCGGCGGTGCTGCTCGTCGCCCTGTTCGCCGCGAGCGTGATCCGGTTCGGCCTGCAGGTCGACGAGCTGCTCGCCACCGTGGTCGGGGTCACGTTCGGCGGGGCCGCGTACGGCGTGCTCGGGCTGTACGCCCACCACCTCGACGCGACCCTCGAGCGCAGCCGCGCGGCCGAGGGCGACGCGCGGCGGGCACTCGAGACGAAATCAGCGTTCCTGGCCAACATGAGCCACGAGCTGCGCACGCCGCTCAACGCGGTGCTCGGCTACGGCGAGTACCTGCTCGAGGACGAGCCCGACGACCAGGGCGAGCGGCTCGACACGGTGGGCCGGATGGTGTCGGCCGGGAACAACCTGCTGCAGCTGATCAACGACCTGCTCGACCTGGCCAGGATCGAGTCCGGGCGGGAATCGGTCGCGCTGGAGCGGGTCGACGTGTGCACGGTCGTGCGCGCGGTCGTCGAGGCGCACACCCGGCTCGCCCTGCTGCGTCGCAACACGCTCACCATCGAGGGACCGGCGAGCCTGTTCGTCCGCACCGACGCGTCGAAGATCCGCCAGATCCTCACGAACCTCGTGGGCAACGCGGTGAAGTTCACCGAGGCGGGCGCGGTGCGGGTGGTGGTCAGCACCGACGGGCAGGGGGTGCGGTTCACCGTGAGCGACACCGGGATCGGCATCTCGCGCGACAAGCTCGGAGCGGTGTTCGAGCCGTTCGTCCAAGGCGACCTGTCGACCACGCGGAAGTACGGCGGCACCGGCCTGGGGCTCGCCCTGGTCCGGCACCAGGTCGAGCTGCTGCGCGGAGAGGTCCGGTGCTCCAGCGTGCCCGAGGTGGGCTCCACCTTCACCGTGGTGCTGCCGGGGTAGCGGCCGCTACCGATCGGCGCCCACGATCGCCATCAGCTCCGCGTCCGACAGCACGCGGTCGGTCTTCTTCGCCGCGTCGAAGATCACTTGGACCAGCGCGTCGCTCGCCTCGATCCCCCGCGTCTTCAGCCAGTACTTGATGTTGCTGACGCCCGACTGGTGCCCGATCTCGATCTCCTGACGGCGCCCGAACCAGCTGGCGGGGACCCCGGAGTAGATCCGATCGGCGAGCCACGAGTCGCCCTTCGCCTCGGCCTTGATCACCGCGGCCGCGTGGACCCCGGTGCCGGTGCGGAACGCGTCGCGCCCGAACACCGGGTAGCTCACCGGGATCGGCACTCCGCAGCTCGCGCTCACCAGGTCCACGAGGTCGCCCAGCGTGGACAGGTCGACCGCGTCGGGCGCGTCCCCGGCCCGCGAAGACTCGGTGGCCAACAGGCGCAGGTTCACCAGGAGCTGGTCGAGCGGGGTGTTGCCGACCCGCTCCCCGATGCCGAGCACACACCCGTGGACCCGGTCGACCCCGGCCTCGATCGCGTACAGCGCGTTGGTGAGCGACAGCCCGCGGTCCTGGTGGCCGTGCCAGTCGAGCTTCACCCGGTCGCGCACGCCGAGGCCGCGCAGGTGCGCGTCGGCCCACTCCACCAGGTTGAACACGCCGGCGGGGGTCACGTGGCCCACGGTGTCGCACAACACCAGCCGGGTGGCCCCCTCCTCGACCGCCGCGTCGAACAGGCGGCGCAGGGTGGTCGGGTGGCTGCGGACGGTGTCCTCGGTGACGAAGCTCACCGGCAGGCCGTTCTTCACCCCGAGCCGCACCGCGTCGCGGGTGAGCTGCTCGAGCTTCGACTCTTCCCACGACTCGGCCAACATCCGGATCGGGGAGCTGCCGAGGAACGTCATGATCTCGATCGGCACGCCGGTCTTGTGGCTGATGTCGATGATCGGCGTGATGTCGCTCGCGTGGGTGCGCGCGGCCGCGCCAACCCCGATCGGGAGCTTCTCGTCCCGCACGAGCTCGACCAACACCGTGCTGTCGGCCACGGCGCGCGGACCCGCTCCCGGTAGGCCGACGTTGACGCTGTTCACCCCGAGCGCGGCGAGCCGGCGCACCACCTGACGCTTCACGTCGAGCGGGGGATCGGTGACCGACGGGCACTGGATCCCGTCGCGCAGCGTCTCGTCGTGCAGCTCGACCTTGCCCAGGTTCCACCGACGACGACCGACGTTCCAGTCGTACACGATCTGCGCCGAATCGGGTTCGCCGCCCATCAGAGCGCCTCGACGATGACCGCGATGCCCTGACCGCCGCCGATGCAGGCCGACCCGAGGCCGTACTTCTGCTTCCGCCGGCGCAGCTCGTGGATCAGGGTGGCGGTGATCCGGGCGCCCGACGCGCCGAGCGGGTGCCCGAGCGCGATCGCGCCGCCGTTGACGTTGGTGATCGACCGATCGAGCCCGAGCACCTTCTCCACCGCGAGGTACTGCGGGGCGAACGCCTCGTTCACCTCGACCAACGCCATGTCGCCGAGGCCGAGCCCGGTGTTCTCGAACGCGCGCCGGGCCGCGGGGACCGGCCCGATCCCCATCACGGTCGGGTCACACCCGGAGATGCCCCACCCGACGATGCGGGCGATCGGGCTCAACCCCTTGCGCTCGGCCCACTTCGCGTCGGCCACCACCAGCGAGGCCGCGCCGTCGCAGATGCCGGACGCGTTGCCGGCGGTGACCCGCCCGTCCTTCTTGAACACCGGCGGGAGCTTGGCCAACCCCTCGGCGGTGGCCGGGCGCGGGTGCTCGTCGACCGCGAACGCGACCGGGCCCTTGCGCGTCTGGAGCTGCACCGCCACGATCTCGTCGGCGAACCGACCCGCCTCGTTCGCCGCCGCCCACCGCTGCTGCGACTGCAGCCCGAACTCGTCGCACGCCTGTCGGCTGATGTCGTGTTGGTCGGCCAGGTTCTCGGCGGTGATCGCCATCGGCATCCCGGTGACGGTGTCGGTCAGGCACTCCCACAGCAGGTCCTGCATCTTCGGCGGCTTGCCGAACTTCGCCCCGTCGCGCAGCCCGTAGGTGACGTGGGGGGCCTGGCTCATGTTCTCGGTGCCGCCGCACAACACGACCGAGGCCTGGCCTGTGAGGATCTGCTCCGCCGCGGTGATCACCGCCTGGAACCCCGATCCACACAGCCGGTTCACCCCGAGGGCCGGGACCTCCTGCCGCACGCCGGCCTTCAGCCCGATGTGCCGCGACAGGTAGATCGCGTCGTTGCTGGTCTGCAGCACGTTGCCGTAGATCACGTGGTCCACGTCGTCGGGCGCGACGCCGGCGCGCTCGAGCGCGGCGCGGGCGGTGGGCACGGCGAGCTCGGTCGCGCTCAGGTCCTTCAGCGCGCCGCTCATGGTGCCGAACGCGGTGCGGACGCCGGACAGGACGACGAGTTCACGGCGGGCCGGGTCGATGGGCATGGGGACTCCTCGGGAAGAGCACCCTGTAACGCGCGCGCCCGCGCGTCGGTCAGATCCGGCGTCGCCGAGCGAGGAGCAGCGCGGCCCCGCCGATCGGCCCCAGGCCGGATCCACTGCCGTCACACCCGCACCCGGCCCCGGCGGCGGCGATCGACTCGGGCTTCCCCCCGGCGTCTCCCGCCGCGCCGGAGCCGCCCGGAGCGCCGGTGGTCGCGGCCGTCCCCCCCGACGGTCCGGTGGTCACCGTGGGCGGGCTCGACCCTCCCGGGGACCCCGATCCCCCGGTGTGCGCCGGAGGGGGGCAGTCCTCGTCGATCTGCCCGTCGCAGTCGTCGTCGATGCCGTCGCACACCTCCACCGCGCCGGGAGACACGGTGGCGAGCTGGTCGTCGCAGTCGCCGCCGCACTCGGTGAACCCGTCGCCGTCGTCGTCGAGCTCCTCGGGCCCGAGCGCGCCGTCGCAGTTCGTGTCGAGGAGGTCACACCCCTCGTCGGCCCCCGGGTACACCGTGGCGTCGTGGTCGTCGCAGTCACCGTCGTCGCGGGTGAATCCGTCTCCGTCGTCGTCGTCGTCGGCCAGCGCCACCACCGACAGCGCAGCGTACAACCCCCACATCCCGACCTCCCGTGCAGGGAGAATGCGCGGAGCGGGCCGGCTCGGTCAGCCCGGGCGACCCACCGCGGTGAGGTCGTCCGACCCGTGCCCCTGGGCCACCAGCGCGTCGATCCGAGCGGCGATCGCCGGCAACGCGATCAACGTCTGGCCGCCGGCGGCCTCCATCATCAGCCGCAGGTCCTTGCGCGCCATCGTGAGCTCGAACGACGCCGGCGAGAACTCGCGGCGGGCGATCTTCTTCCCGCGGTGCTTGAACGCCGGCGCCGGATCGAACTGGTCGAACAACCCGAGGGCGGCCTGCTCGTCGATCCCGAGGGACCGCGCCATCGCCAGCACGTCGGAGGCGGCGGCGACCATCGTGATCAGCGCGGCGTTGCCGAACAGCTTGAACGCGGCGGCCTGATCCGGCCGATCGCCGAGCGGTACCACCGTGCCGGTCAGCGGCCGCAGGTGCGGGAGCATCTGCTCGACCAGCTCCGCCCGCCCGGACACCAGCAGGATCCCGGTGGCGTCGCGCGCGTTGGGGGGGCCCATGAACACCGGGGCGTGCAGGTACGTCCGGCCCGCCGCCTCGAACCGCGCCACCCGCGCCGCCACCCCTGCCGGCGACAGGGTCGAGTGGTCGATCACCGGCGCGGTCAACGCCGGCCACGCCGCCGCGAGGACATCATCCACCGCCCGATCGTCGGACAGCACCAGGTGCACGCGGTCCACCCCGCGCACCGCCTCGGCAGGGTCCGCCGCGACCTCGACCCCCAGCGACTCGAGCGCCCGCGCCTTGTCGAGGGACCGGTTCCACGCGCGGACCGCGATCCCGCGCTTCCGAAACCCCTGGACGAACCCCGAACCGAGCAACCCCGTGCCCAACACCGCGACCCGTTCCATCGAACCTCCGAGCCGGGGACCTACCGTCCCGCGGGCGCCCCCGTCACTGCGGAATTGATGTCGCAGTTCGCCGTCGCCGTCGGCGTGGGCCCGGATCGACCTTGGGCACGAAGTGTGCAGCCTCAGCGCGCTGGAGGACTTCCCCATGTCCACCTGGCTGGTGATGCTGGCGCCGACCGCCGGCGCGATCGCGCCCAACGACGCCGCGTACGGGCTCGAGCCCCACCGCGTGCTGTACCAGAACCCGGCCGAACAAGGGCGGCTGCTCGCCTCGCCCGCGTGGCGCACGTTCGCCGAGGGCGACGGCAAGGGGTGGGACGCGCGGTTCGACGAGGCCACCGGCACGCCGCGGTGGATGTGGGGCACCGGGATCCCGCTGCCGGCCGACCGGGACGCGATGCTCGTCGCGTTGACCGCCCTGCTCGACGGGCACGCCGACCTGCTCGGGTACGAGCCCGGCACGTTGGTCGTGCGGTCGGCGAACCACGTCGCCGAGACCGACACCTGGTACGTCGAGCTCGACGCCCCGCGCGCTGGCCTGCCGACGTACCGAGGCGGGATCGCGGCTCGGATCAAGCACGGGAACCTGGTCCTGCTCGAGGTGAAGACCGCCCCGCGCGCCACCGTCGCGGGCTCGCTCGCGTTGCCGGCCCGCGCGGCGATCGAGCGCGCGATCGCCGCCGGACCGGCCCCTGCCGCCGAGCACACCGAGCGCCAGGCGTCCGCGGTGCTGCTCGAGCAGAAGTCGGTGCAGGGCCACGTCCTGCGCACGACCTGGATGGTGCGCAGCCGCACCGCCGATCCTCCCGGGCGGTGGGTGTCGTTCGTCGACGCCGAGACGGGCGAGCTCCTGTCGGTGCACAACGAGGTCCGCTACGGCTCCGGCACGGTGTCCGGCAAGCACCACGAGCGCACGGTCGACGGCTCTCCGCTGGTCACCGACCCGCTGCCGCTGATCCACGTCGAGAGCGACGGCGACGTGACGAACGCCGACGAGAACGGCGACTACAGCGTGAGCGGCAACGGGCCGTACGAGAGCCTGCTGAAGGGCGACTACGCGACGGTGAAGAACGACGACGGCGCGGAGGGCTCGCTCAGCGACTCGGACCCCGACCTGGTTTGGACCAGCGGCGACGCGACCCAGGCCGAGATCGACACCTACCTGTTCCTGCACCACGTACGCGACTGGGGGTTGGTGTACGCGCCCGAGGTGTCGTGGGTGACCGACCCGGTCACCGCGTTCGTGAACCTCAACGACGTGTGCAACGCGTACTGGGACGGCAACGTCAACTTCTTCCAGTCCGGCGGCGGCTGCAACAACACCGGCCAGATCGCCGACGTGGTGTACCACGAGTGGGGCCACGGGTTTCACTACTACAGCCTCGAGGGGGGCACGTTCGACGGGTCGCTGTCCGAGGGCGCCGCCGACACCGTGTCGTTCCTGCTGACCCTCGACTCGGAGATCGGCCCGTTCTTCGGCACCTCGGGCTGGCCGGTCCGCGACGTGGGCCCGAACAAGAAGTACCCGCAGGACTACACGAACAACGCGAACTACGTCCACGACAACGGGCTGATCTTCGGCGGGTCGATGTGGGACCTGCTGAACCTGCTGATCGACTCGGAGGGCGTGACCGGCGGCGCGGCGTCGACCAGCGCGATCCACGCGGGCCTGCTCAAGGGCGGCCCCGAGATCCCCGACAGCTTCTACGAGGCGCTGCTCGCCGACGACGACGACGGCAACCTCGCCAACGGCACGCCCCACGTGTGCGAGCTGTTCGAGGCGTTCGGCAACCACGGCCTGTCGACCGCGTCGGGGGGCGACATCGACGCGGTGCTGGTCACCCACGCCCCGGTCGACGCCGCCGAGGCGGAGGTGCCGGTCCCGGTCGAGGTCGACCTGGTGTCGGTCGCCGCCGGGTGTACGGCGGTCGGGGCCGACTCGGCGACCATCCACTACCGCACCGGCAAGGGCAGCTGGGAGACCGAGAACATGACCCCCGGCGGGGCGGCGATCGACGGGGAGATCCCCGGCCAGCCCGACGGGACGTTCGTCGAGTACTACCTCACCGGCGAGAGCGACGAAGGCACGCCGTTCTCGAGCCCGGTAGGCGAGAAGATCAACCCGTACTCGTTCTACGTGGGCGAGACGCTCGAGGTCCGGTGTGACGACTTCGACGGCGACGACGGCGGGTACGAGGTGCTCGAGGGGCCCGAGTGGACCCACGGGGTGCCGGCCGGCCTCGGCGGCGACCCGTCCGGCGCGTACTCCGGGACGAAGATCTGGGGCATCGACCTCGAAGGGGACGGCGAGTACGAGAAGAACACGGTGTACCGCCTCGAGTCCCCGAAGGTGAAGACCGGCCACTACACCGGGGTGTTCCTGCAGTACCGCCGGTGGCTGGCGGTCGAGGACGCGACTTACGACCAGGCGACGATCTCCGCCAACGGCGAGGTCGTGTGGCAGAACTGGGAGAGCACCCCCGGCGACCAGACCACCCTCGACGGCGGGTGGGTGAACCACGCGGTCGACCTCGGCGGGATCGCCGACCAGGGCGACGTGAGGCTCGAGTTCGGCTTGGTCACCGACAACGGCCTGCAGTTCGGCGGCTGGAACGTCGACGACGTGTGCCTGCTCGCGCCGGCGACCCCCGACAACCGGCTCGGCATCACCGACTTCACCGTCGAGGTCACCGGCGACACGACGGTCGAGCTCGGGTGGACCCACCCCGCCCACCGGCCGCTGAAGCAGGTGCGGGTCGTCCGCCGGGTCGACCGGTTCCCGGAGTCGGCCGACGACGGTGACATCGCCGAGCAGATCGACGACCCGCAGGTCGGCGAGACCGTCACGTTCGAGGACGTGAACGGCCACCCGGGCGCCACGTACTACGCGGTGTACGGGTTCGACGGCGAGGACTGGCTGTCGTGGACGGTCGAAGGCTGGAACGCGGCGACGGTCGACCTCGTGGGCGGCGACGTCCCGGCGGAGGACGCGTTCGACACCGGCGGCGACGGCTACCTGCCGATGTCCGGCTGCGCGTGTGACGCGGCGGGCCCGACGCTGGCCCCCGCGTGGCTGCTGCTGTTGGGGCTGGGGGTCGGTGTCCGTCGGCGCAAGTGATCTCGAACCCTCCATCGCAGACTTTTGGTGCCGATACGGAGTTGAAACCCCCGGGGGGCCGCCCGAGCCGACCTGAGGGGTAGTTCACCGTGGAGGCTCTCATGACGACCACAGTCCTCGTCGGGTTCGCCCTGCTGATGATCGGCGGGACCGGCGGGTTCGTGCTCGCCCGACTCCGGCGGTCCGCCGCGCCGCGGCCCGTTCCCGCGGTGGTGGTCGAGACCCCGGACGAGGTCCTCCCGACGCTCCCGCCATTCCGGCACGCGCTGCACGACCCGCAGCGCACGATGCAGATGCCGGTCGCGTACGACGCCGGCAACGAGGACGAGGACGACATCCCGACCGCGTTGTACCGCCACGACGACGAGGAGGTCGAGGCGCTGCTGGCCGAGTTCGATACCGGGCACGACCGGCGCTGACCTCAGGATAGGGACCCGGCAGGAGGTCCCGATGGGTCTCGACTACCGCGTCGCGTGCTGCCCCGACGGCCTGATGACCGATCGCCGGCACAACGTGCGCGTGCTCGACTGCAGCATCCGCGACGGGGGGTGCATCAACCGGTGGCAGTTCGACCGCGCCCTGGTGCGCCGCACCTACAAGGCGCTCGCGCGCTCCGGCGTCGACTACATGGAGATCGGGTACCGGTCCTCGCCCGGCTCGTTCGACCGCGCCACCCACGGCGAGTGGCGGTTCAGCGACGACCACGTGCTGAACGAGCTCGTCGACGAGACCGGGATCAAGCTCGCGGTGATGCTCGACTGGGGCAAGGCGTCGATCGACGACCTGCAGCCCCGCAGCCAGTCGCCGGTCTCGCTGGTGCGGATCGCGTGCTACGCACACGACGTGGACGGCGCGATCTCGCTGCTGCACCGCGCCCAGGACAAGGGCTACGAGGTGATGTGCAACGTGATGGCGGTGTCGACCTGCACCCCGCCGGTGATCGACGAGTTCCTCGGCAAGCTGCACGACTCGACGATCCCCAACGTGGCCCTGGTGGACTCGTTCGGCGCGTTCTACCCGCACCACGTGCGGTACCTCGTGCGGAAGTACAAGAACTGGCTCCGCCCCGACCAGCGGCTCGGGATCCACGTCCACAACAACCAGGAGACCGCGTTCGCGAACACCATCGTCGCGGTCGAGGAGGGCGCCGACCTGGTGGACGCCACGATCCTCGGCATCGGGCGCGGCGCCGGGAACTGCCCGCTCGAGCTGCTGCTGATGTACCTCGACTCGTCGAAGTACGACGTGGAGCCGATCCTGGAGCTGACCGAGGAGTACACCGCGCTGCGGAGCGAGCTCCGGTGGGGGTACTTCGTGCCGTACGCGATCTCGGGCTGGCTCAACGCTCACCCGCGGGCGGCGATCGCCCAGATGTCGTCCGAGGAGCGCACCGTGGCGGAGTTCTACCGGACGCTGGCGGACGAGCGGCCGAAGCAGCGGTTCCACCGGCCGATCCCGGGCGAGCGGTGAGCCGTTGGGACCGGGAGCGGCTGCTCGCCGCTCCACCGCCGGCGTTCCGGCGACCGCGGGTGGTGGGGTTCCAGGAGGTCGACGCGGCAGGGATCGTGTTCTACGGTCGGTTCTTCGACTGGTTCCACGACGTGTACGTCGATGCCCTCGCCGACAGCGGCCACCCGCTCCCGCAGGCGCTGCGCGAGCAGCGGTGGATCGCCCCGCTGGTGCACGCCGCCGCCGATTACCTGTCGCCGCTGCGGTTCGGTGACCGGATCGAGGTCGGCCTGGTGGGCGCGGACGCCACCGCCGACCGGCTGTCGCTCGGCTGGCGGGTCACCGCGGGCGAGCGGATCGCGGCGGTGGGGGTCACCGTACACGTGTTCGTGTCGCCGGCCACGTTCGAGCGCGCCCCGATGCCGGACACGCTGCGGAGCTGGTTCACCGGTCGATGACCCCGCCGAGCCGGGCGGCGGCCTCGGCCATCCACTCGCGCAGCGCCGACGCCCGCCCGGGGAGCTCGACCGTGCCCCAGATCACGGTCAGCGTGCGGGTCGTCTCGGGGGTCGTCTTCGCGCGCTGGCTGTCCTTGACCGCGTTCGCCGCGGGCCCGAGCGCGTCGGACAGGCACAACAGGCCCCCGAGGTCGATCTCCTGCCCCGACGCGTTGAACACGTAGGTGGCGCCGACCGGGGCGATCCCGACCGACAGGGGCTCGGTGAGCCGGTCCCGGTCGACCGTGGACACCGGCAGCGCGCCGTGCAGCGCCGCCGCGTTGGTGAGGTCCACCACCGGGTTGATCCTCGGGAACCGGCCCGCCGCCGCGGCCGCGCGGATGTACTCCGAGCAAGGCTTGCTCCGCCCCGACGGGCGGAACCCCCCGTGCCGCAGCAGCGAGCGCACGGCGTCGATCGGGGGGAGCGGGCCGAACACCTCGACCGGTGGTGCGTCGAGGCCACACCACCCGTCGAGCCACGGCGGGGACGGGATCTCGCCGATCGGCCGAGGCCAGGTCACCCCCAACGACTGGAGATCGAGCGACGGATGGGGGGCGACGGTCCACATCCGACCCGGTTAACGCAGCGACGCAACCGTTCGCCGCATGGTCCGCCGACCGGCGGTCCTTAGGTGTGAACCAGGAGGTCGAAATGCTGTCGCTACGCCGGATCGTGGTCCCGATCGACGACACGCCGTTGTCCGACAAGGTGATGGATCACGCGCTGACGCTGGCAGAGCGGTTCGGCGCCCACCTGTACGTGGTGTACGTCCGCCACGAGACGCGCCCCGCCACGATCGCCGACCAGGCGCGCGACGAGGAGGAGTTCGACGCGGAGTACGAGGCGGTGAAGCAGACCGCGATGAAGCGCCTGCGCCAGGGGCACACCCTGCCCGCCGACCACCTCCACGCCGACGTGCGCACCGGCTCCCCCCTCACCTGCATCCTCGAGGCGGCGGGCGACCACAAGGCCGACCTGATCGTGATGGGCACCCACGGACCGAAGGGGCTGTCCGACCGCCTGATCGGGACCACGACCGAGCGGGTGCTGCTCGAGGCCAACTGCGCGTTGTACGTGGTGCGCGAGGATCCGCCGGACCTGGGCTAGGGGGCCTGTGGGGCGTAGGC
>JBEBJC010001189.1:0-2543 GCA_040080105.1 Myxococcota bacterium | reverse complement strand
GGCGGGGCTCGAGGCGAGTGGTGAGGCCTACGTGTTCTGCTCGGGCAGCCAGATCACCGACGACTGGGTCGTGACCGCGGCCCACTGCATCGAAGGCTCGCGCGACGTGGCGGGCTACGGCCTCACCCTGGCGGTGTTGTACGGCGACGACATCCTCGGCGCCGGGTACACCGACTCGGTGCCGTGGCTCGAGGGCTACGCGAACCCGGCGTACAACTCGGGGTTGATCACCGACGACTCCGGGCTCGTGCAGATGGCCGAGAAGCGCCCCGACATCGACTGGATGGTGCTGAACGACGCGATCCTCGACGACACGTGGATCGGCACCGAGCTCACGTTCTACGGGTTCGGCATCACCGCCGACGGCCTGCAGAACCAAGGCACGAAGCGCACCACGAAGATCCCGATCACCGGCCTCGACGGCTCGGTGGTCGAGACGTACCTGCCGGGCACGAACGTGTGCAACGGCGACTCGGGCGGCCCGTCGACCTTCGAAGGTCCGAAGGGGCCGGAGCAGGTCGGCATCAACTCCTGGGTCTCCCCCGGGTGTGTCGGCGGGTCGGCGGGATCGGCGCGGATCGACACCCAGCTCGGGTTCATCCTGGGGTTCGTCCCGAACGCGGCGCTCGACTACAACCAGCTGCCCCAGGACGGCCCGAAGGGAGACCCGGGGGCAGGCGGAGACCGCGACTTCCTCGACCTCGGGGTGTCGCCGGACGTGCCGGGGCTCGGCGGAGAGTGGGCCGAGCAGTCGGGCGGGGCCGCGCACGGAGCGTGCAGCCACGGCCCCGGCGGCGGGGTGGCGTGGATCGCGCTCGCGGCGCTGTTTCGGCGAGGTAACCTGCGCCGGGAGGCGAGATGAGAGGGACCGTGTGGTTCATGTTCGCCTGTGCGCCCGAGGGTGAGGACGCCCCCAACGTTCCCGCCGAGTCGGACACCGACACCGACTCGGACACCGACACCGACTCGGACGCCGACACCGACAGCGGGCTCGGGACTGTGTCCGACCCGTGGGCAGACGCGTTCGCGAACTGCACCCGGACGGGGGAGACCACGTCGAACGGAGCCCCGTTCCACCGCTCGACCGCGACGTTCGACGAGCGCGGTGACCTGGTGCTCGACTCGACGGACATCGACGGGGGCCACTACGAGACGACCTACGTCTACGACGACCAACATCGGTTCGTGGCGTGGCAGTACGACGCGCCGACGGTCTCGAGCTCCGCTACGCTCACCTACGTCGGCAGCGACCGGCGCTACGCCCGGATGGAGCTCGACACCGACGACAACGGCGTGGTGGACCAGGTCATCGAGAAGGACTACGACCCGGACGGCCTGGCGGTGGAATTCCGGTGGGACACGGAGGCAGACGGGGTGTTCGAGGACGTGGCGACCTACAGCTGGGCGCCCGACACCGGTGGCTGGACCGGAGGCTCACACGGCGAGGCGCCCAGCGGGGCGTACGACACGGTGGAGACCGCTGGGGCCGACGGGTGGGTGGTGGACTACCAGTACCTCGACGATCAGGGTACCGAATCCCATTGGAGCGGGTCCGATCGCAACCGGTTCTTCGAGTGGCGCACCTTCACCGAGTCGTACACGGACGGCCAATTCACCTCGAACTCGATCGTGACCCGAACCGACGACGGGCAGGACCGCGTGATCGAGCTGCGCCAGGACCTCGACGTGCTGTACGCCGACGGCACGACGTATCAGCAGGAGCTCGTCACCGCGTACACGTACACCGGATGTGGGCCCTAGGGCGCCCGACGTGGCCACCGATACCCCGTGTCGGGCGGCCTGGGCTCCGATGTGGCTGATCCTCACAGCGTGTACGGACCGCCTCCCCGCCGCGGCCGGGCCGATCCCGGCGCGCGGCCTGGCGATCCGGGTGGCGCCCGAGGTCGCCGCGGTGGGGGATCCGAGGTTCGACGGCGCGCCCGGTCGGTACGCGGCGAACGACGAGCCGTGGCGGTGGACCGAACCCCAGCGGATCGCGGCCGCGGCGTACGATCTGGCCGACTTGGTGCGCCGCGGCGCCGGCGAGCGCCCGCCGGTGGTCGCGTGGGACGGCCGCGGCGGCGGGATCCGGGTGGGGCGACCTGAGGACTTCGGGCTCCCCTCCCCGTTCGCCCCACCCACGCCGACCACCCGCGAGCAACACCTGGTTCGGACCGTCGCAGACGGCGCGCTGGTGCTCGGGGTGGAGGCGGCCGGGGTCGAGCTCGCCGCGGCGACCCTCGCGCGCGAGCTCGGGTACCGGTGGACCTTGCCGGGGCCGGCGTGGGAGATCGTCCCCCGGTTCGACGAGCTCCCCCCGATCGCGGTGGCGTCCGACGGGCCCCAGCTCGCGGCGAGGCGGATCACCGGCCCGGTGTCCGGCGCAGACGGGCTGCGGTACGCGCGGTGGTCGCGGGCGACGAACTGGTGGCGCTCGACGTGCGCGCTGAGGGTCTGCGCGTGCGCGAGGAAGACGTGAAGCTGCGCGGACTGGATACGCAGGTGCGTCAGCTCACCGACGAGATCGCCTCGCAGGAACGCAG
>JBEBJC010000179.1:0-11753 GCA_040080105.1 Myxococcota bacterium | reverse complement strand
GTCCCCTCCCCGACCCCGCGGTCGCGGTCCACCCGAGCGGGCTGCGGGTCGTCGTCCGCCCGATGCCCGACGCGCCCGTCGCGTCGGCGCACCTGTGGTTCGACACCGGCGCGGCCGACGAGACCGACGAGAACGCCGGCGCAGCGCACTTTCTCGAGCACCTGGTGTTCAAGGGCACCGCGC
Source organism: Myxococcota bacterium (assembly GCA_040080105.1). Lineage (GTDB taxonomy): Bacteria > Myxococcota_A > UBA796 > UBA796 > JACKER01. The sequence goes on along the minus strand of JBEBJC010000179.1, from coordinate 11,570 downwards.
GCCGCGGCGTCGGTGAGGCGGCGGCCGCGATCGAGGCCGCGGGCGGCGACCTCAACGCATGGACCAGCTGGGACGAGACGTGTTTCCACGCCACCCTCGAGGCGGGTGAGCTCGCGCTCGCGCTCGACGTGGTGTTCGACATGGCGAGCAACGCGGTGCTCGACCCGGTCGAGCTCGACCGCGAGCGCCAGGTCGTGCTCGAGGAGATCCGGGGGTACGACGACGATCCCGACGCGGTGGTCGCCGACCGGATGCAGACGCTGCTGTTCGGGCGCCACCCCTACGGCCGGCCGGTGATCGGGTTCCCGCGCACGGTCGAGCTCGCCCAGGTGCTGGAGCAGATCGAGCCGCTGGTGCGTGGGTGGGCGATCGGTCGCCCCCGCTCGCCGGTCGCCCCGTGCGCCGTCGCGGCCTCCCCGACGGTCGAGCGGCTCGACCGCGACTTCGGTTCGGTCGTGGTGCACTTCGCGTGGCCTGCCCCCCCGATCGGCCACCCGGACCTGCCCGCGCTCGACGTGCTGATGGCCGCGCTGGGGCAAGGTGCGGCGTCGCGGCTCACCGTGTTGCTCGACCTGCAGGGGGGCTACGCGAGCCAGGTGTACGCCGACGGCCAGTCGTGGATCGGCGGCGGGCTGCTCGCCGCCGGGTTCCTGTGCGGCGAGACCGAGGCCGCGGTCGAGCTCGCGGTGCGCGAGTTCGCCCGGGTGCATCGCGAGGGGCTGCCCAGCGCGCTCGTGACCCGGGCCCGCGACGCGATCCTCGCCGACCAGCTGTTCGCGAACGAGACCACCGACGGCGTGGCCGGCGACCTCGCGTGGAACGTGGCCCGGATGAACGACCCGCTCGCCGATCGGCGGTACGCCGAGGCGATCGCGACCGTCACCACCGCGCGGGTCGCAGAGGTGGCGCGGGCCTGGCTCTCGCCCGAGCGGATGCAGCTCGTGGTGCTCGACAAGGGTCTGACCGCGCGCAAGCTGAAGGCGATCACCAAAGGTGCGCTGGCGCCGCCTCGCGGCGCGCCCCGGCGGACCGACGGCGGCGTCTGGTCGGCCGAGGTGCACGGGGTCAAGCTCGTGGGGCTGGTCGAGCGCTCGCCGATCGCCGCGGTGACCGTGATCGGCACCGGCGGCCAGCTCCAGCTCGACGACGCCCACGCCGGGCTCGCAGAGGGCTGGTCGCGCGCCGTGCTGCGCGGCGCCGGACCGTACGACGCCACCGCGTTCGGAGAGCGCACCGACGCGCTCGCGCTGCAGATCGACGCGATCGGCGGGCGGAGCGTGTTCCACCTCGACGCGTCGTTCCCGGTGTCGTTCACCGACGAGTCGATCGACACCCTCGGGCAGGTGCTGCTCGATCCCCAGTTCCACCCGGACGATTGCCGCACCGTGCGCGAGGAGATGCTCGACGACCGCGCGGCGTTGGTCGACCGTCCGACCACGGTGGCGTCCGAGCGGCTGTGGGCTCAGCTGTGGCCGGGTCACCCGTGGCGCCTGCCGGCGCTCGGCTCGGGCCGCACCGTGGGCCGGATCGGCGGCAAGTCGCTCCGCGCCCACCACCAGGCGCAGCTCGCCGCCGACAACCTGGTGATCGGGCTCGCGGGCGGGCTCGACCCCGACCGGGTCGCGACCGCGCTCGAGCCGTTCCTGCGCGATCTGCCCCGCCGCTCCGCGGTGCCGAAGCGCCCGGAGCCCGGCCCGCGCGGGGGCGACGTGGAGGCGACCGCCGGCAACGAGCAGGCGGTGGTGTTGGTCGGGGTGCGCGGCGTCCGCCTCGACGACCCCGATCGGGCCGCGCTCACCATCGCGTCGCACCTGCTCGACAGCCAGTCGGGGCGGATGTTCCTCGAGCTGCGCGAGCAGCGGGGCCTCGCCTACGGGGTGTGGGCCCGGTCCGAGACCGGCATCGACGGCGGGGTGTTCTCCGCTGGCCTCGCCACCGATCCGCAGCGGGTCGACGAGGCGATGCGCGAGCTCCTGCGGGTGCTGACCGAGCTCGCCGAGCAGGGCCCCACCGAGGCCGAGGTGAAGAAGGTGGCCCGGATGGTGCACGGGCTGTCGGCGATGCGGCTGCAGCGGGTGGCCGGCCGGGCGCACGACCTCGGCTGGGCGACCCGGTTCGGGCTGCCGTACGGCCTGCCGGCGCTCGCCGAGCGGCTGCAGCGGGTGACCCCGGCCGACGTGGCGCGGGTGCTGCGCCAGATCGGGATCACCGACCCGGTCCGGGTGGTGGTCCGGCCGACGACCGAGCGAGGCGGGTAGCTCCGCGGGCCGTACGGCCTCCGACCGGTGTGATCAACCAACCCGGAAGGTCACCAGCAGGAAGATGTCGCGGACCCGATCCAGATCGACCACCATCGGTCCTCCGGACGCGCCGAGGCCGGCCGGGTCCTTCACGGAGATCCGGTGGGTCGCCTTCACGGTCGTCCCGAACGCGGCCGTCGCGGTGGTCGCAGGCAGCCCTCCGAGAGCCGGGTCGGCGGCGAAGCCCGTCAAGTCCTTGCCGTTCAACCCGAGCACCACCCCGTCCGCCGACGTCCCCGGCGCCAGCGACAGCGCGACCGCGGCGGAGGTGGCCACCAGCGTCTGTCCTTGGAGGAACAGCGGAAACTGCCGGTCGTCGAGGGCCAGCAGGACGTCGGTGCCCGGGGGACCATAGGCGAGCCGCTGAAACACCGCGGAGGCGTCCTGCCTCAAGCTCAAGACCCGCACCAGTGACCCCGCGGTGAGCGCGTCCATCAGCGTGCCCGTGTCCGCCTCGACGGCTTCCCGCAGGACCCCGTCGTCGTCGGCTTCGTACGCCACTGTGATCATCACGTCGGTGATCGTCCGGTAGTCGAACGGACGAAACCGCGAGGGGAGCTCGATCCGCCAGCGCGACACGGCGCCCGCACCCTCGAACGGCAGGTACCGCTCGCTGCCGACGGCCGTGTCGAGCACGCCGGCGTCCCCTTGGGCGCTGCTCATCGCGACCGAGCGGGTCCCGCGCACCGGGACCGCTGCCAGACCCGCTGGGCCGGGTGCAGGTTCCTCGCGGATCCAGCTCTCGAGCAGCGTCAGCTTGGCGCTGACGTTGGTGAACGGCCCGGTCACGCAGGGGATCGTAAGCCGGACCGAGCGGATCCGCCGGCGGTACTGGCCCGGATAGAACAGGTCGAACGCCAGCTCTCCAACGGTGAGTTCGCAGCTGGCGGTCTCGCGCAGCGAGACGAGCGCGACGGGGTCGAGCTGGGCGAGCGACAGGCCGAGGCTCACCTCCTGCCGCCGGGCGTGTGACTCGACGTACCGCGACTCCATTGCCCCGAGTTGCAGCGCGAGCCGTTCGCCGGCCAACAGCCCTGCCCGCGACGGGTCCCAGCCCGTCCCATCGACGAAGATCGCGTCGTCGTCTCGCTCGTAGTGAAAGGCCTGTTCGGCCATACGCGCGAACGTCAGCGCCATCCCCCACGCCCCCCGGTATACCGACTGAAGCTCGCGGGCCCGCCACTCGAGCAGCTCCTGATCGGTGAACCGGCTCTCGAGCAGCGCCAGCACTTCGTCGGTCTGGGTGAGGGTGGCCTCGTGGACCTCGATGGCGCGCTGCGCGATCTCGAGCCGGATCCGAGCCGCCTCGAGCTGCGGCGCGAGGGCGGCGAGCTCACGGTCGGCGGAGTCTCGTTGGAACGTCCACTGCTCTCCCCGCCGGTCGAAGCCGGCCTGAAGCCCGTGGTTCGCCGCGTTGAGCGACGCGACGGACGAGATGCCGTGCCCCACCGCGCCCCACGCCTGAAACGACGCGCCAGCCTCGCGTCCCCCATAGGTCATCGCAGTGGGCGCCCCGGCGTTCGGAAACAGGAACGCGATGGCCGCGCCGATGTCGCTGACGATCGCCAGGGCCTGTGCCGTCGCGGCGCTCGTGCTGTTCTGCTGCTGACCGGTCTCGCTCTTGGAAAGCCCACCCGCCGACAGGCCCGCATAGAAGTCCCGCTGGGCCTGGTACACATCCTGCCGCCGCTCGAGCGCGGTGACGCCCAACTCTGCCGCGCGGACTTCCTGGTCGCGCATCCGTGTGGTCAGGGCGAGCTGGTTGCGCTGATGGACCACCCGCAGGGTCGACAGGGACTCGGAGTCCCGCCGCTCCAGCGCGGCGTACAGCGCCGAGCCGAAGCTCTGGAGCTGGCCGACGTACGCGCGAGCCCGGTCCAGGAGCGGGCGGAACCGGTACGCCGGCACCGCCCCCGCCGTCGCCGCCACCACCGACCCGAGATCGAGGCCCGCAGCGGTCGCGCGGACCAGCAACCCGGGATCGATCGGTGGTGCGAACAGCGCGAGCTGTCGGACGACCCCATCGAGGTTCATGCAGTGGCGGATCTTGAACAGCCGGTCGTCAGCGAGGTCGCGCAGCGCGGTGAGCGCGTCGTTGTCGGGGAAGCAGAACACCGGTTGCAGCATGGTGCGGAGCGACCGCGGGAAGCCCACCCCCATCGGCGGCGCCAGTGGGCCCAGGTCGGGAACCGAGGGCGTGGCGGACCGGAGTGACCCCAGCACGAGGCCGGTCCAGCCGAGATCGACGCCCGGAAGCGGGCCGGCCGGCCGTGCGGCGCGACCACCGGCCGCCCGGTAGGTGCGCTGCGCGAGTCGGAACCCAGCTGCACGGGTCTCGGGAGGCCCGAACGGAACGAGCTTCGGACGGGTCACCGATGCCTCGAGCTCGAGCAGAAGCTCTGGATCGCCCTCGATCCCGGGCGCGAGTTCGGCATAGCTGCCCTCCCCGGCGAGCTCGCCGCAGTCCCCGACGACCACGGGACGGGGACCGAGCACGTCCTGCGCCATCCGGTACAGCAACGTGGCCTCGTTCACCGACTCCGTGGTGTCCTGCACGAACAGCGAGTCGCCCCACGCGATCAAGTTGTCGGCATACTGCTGGACCACTGCTTTCTGGTAGGCGGAGACCCGAACCCGGGCGATCGCGTGGGGGTTGAACGGATCGGAGCGGTACTGATCGAGCGCGACCTCGTTCGAGAGCTGGTCGCGCAGTGCCTCCTCGTCGATCTCGCGAAACTCGCGGTACTGCCACGGGCGGTCGGTCGGCGAGGTGCCCGAGGCGCCCGCTGTCGGATCGAACAGCAGGTGGAACCAGGTCCTCGCGTCCTCGTACCGGCTTCGCTCACGCAGCGCGCGGGCGACGAGCATCGGGCCGTGCAGGTACAGCTCGCGCAGGTACACCCCGGCGGGACCGTCGAAGTCGAGCGCGCCGGCCCCGGTGCGATCCACCGTGCCAGGGTGGACCGTGAACGGCGCCGGAGACTCGTTCACCGACTGCTGCGTCGCGAGGGACAGGAGCCTGGCGAGCCCTTCGGTGAAAAGCGTCTCGGCGAGCACGGTTCCGACGGACGTGAACAACCGGTGCAGTTGGTACTGACCGTCCGGGCGCGCGCCCTCGAGGAGCAGGAACGACTCGGCGCCCACCGTCAGCACCACGTCCTGGGGGCTGCCGGTGATCGGCAACAGGTCCCCGTCTCCAGTCAAGTCCAAGATCGGGTTGTCCACCTGCACGGCCCGCAGCGCGTCGGTGACCGCCGGGTCCCACCACGGCGTCGGGTCGAGGGTGGCGCGCGGGTCCTCGTACCATTCGACGTGCTCTCGACGCGAAGCGAGCAGCGCCCACGTCTCGTTCTCGAACAGCGGAACGCCCGGCGGCCCCCACGCGATCCGCCGACCGGACCCGCTCGGGGCAGACCACACTACCCGCGCGGCCGGGAAGCCCCACCCCCCGAACAACGCCAGCAGGACGCCTGCGTCGGGTGGGGTGTGCGGGACGCCGCGATCGACCCCGTGCGAGACCGGATCCATCATCCGGGCTCCGAGCCCGAGCCGGTACGGATCGAGCGGCGCGACGACCTGAAAATCCGCGGCCCGCAGGCACAGGTCTCCGCGGTCGGTCAGCGCGAACGGCTGAACCCGGTCCCAGCCCACGCCCCGCAGCCGGTAACGTTCCTGTGGCCCTACCTGGAGCGCGCCGTGTCCGGTTGTGGGTCCGTTGTCGCTGACGATGGTTCCATCCTCGGTTCGGAACCCGAAGTACACGAGCGGGTCGACGACCACGCCCTCCAACCCCGGTTCGAATGGTTCGGTTCCGAGATCGACTGCCTGCGGCCGGGTCCACGAGCCGTCGGCGTCGCGCTCGACGAACCACACCCGCACCTCGTGGCGGTACCCGGTCCAGGTCGACGAGCCACCGACGAACGACGTGTCCGACCGGGTCGTCGAGGTGACCCAGAATACCCGCAGCCGACCGCGATGGACGATCGGCGACACCGCGCGCACGGGGATGTCGACCGGCAGCTCCTCCCACGGACCCCACACCGGTGCGCGATCCGCGTTCGCCACGCTCGCTTCGAGGTCATCGATCCGCCGGTAGTAGTGCTGCGGCGGGTCGCTCGACGTGGCGCCGAACAGGTGGAGGACGTCGTGGCGATCGGCGTCGTCTCGTTCCTTACACGCACCGGAGATCCGCAGCCGAGCGAGCGCGTCGAACCCCTTCAAGTACCGGGCGTAGGCCGCGGTGACGGCGGCTTCGGACAGGTCACCCTGCAGCAGCTCGTCTTCGAGCGCACGGAACAGCGGGGTCCGATCGTCGCGGACTTCGGGCAGGAGCCAGTTCTCCGGAAACAGGAACACCTGGCGGTTCGCCTGCCACAGGCGGTACGCCCGCCGCCAGGACCACTCGTCGGCCGGGATCGCGTCTGGCGGCACGGCGACGCCGTTCGGCTCCCCGGGTGGGCTCTGCTCGAGGTCGAGCGTGACTCGCTGGACGTACAGCTGGAGCGACGACAGCGCGGCAACCAAACGCGACGTCCGCGCGCACCCATCGACCGCGACGTCGAGCAGGTAGTAGTCGTACAGGTCGTCGGGCTCGTCGAACGGAGCGCGCCCGGTGTTCACCAGCCAGGCGACCAGCCCGTCCCGCTTCCGGTTCAGCAGTGCGTCTCCGAGCGGGTCCCACGCGGCGGTCCAGTCCGCCTCTTCGGGGTGACGAGCCCGCAGCGCGGCGACGAGCGCGGTCGCGGCGCTCGTGAGCGCCGCGACCTGCGGGGACACGGCCTGACGCAGGACGGACGCGCCGACGCCCAGGTCCTGCGCGAGTGCCTGAGCCGCTCGGACCCAGGCGAGCGCGGTGCGGGCGTCCGGACCCACCGGCACCACCGACACGACGGCAGCCGCGACGCCCTCGGCGCAGCCCAACACCGTCGCGAGCGCGAGCCTGTCGACCCCTTCGTAGCCGCGGGTCGGGTCGAAGGCGCGGAGGACGAGGTGGAGGTCGTCGGCGGTCGCGGTCGTGGGGAGGCTGCGGCGGAGCTGCCGATACGCCTCGACCGTGTCGATGGCCGCGCGATTCGGTACGGTCGGGGCCGTGAGCCCGACGAGCGCGGGCTCTGCAGCGATCGCCGCCAGCGTCGTGGCGTCGAACACCGAGCTGTCGGCGATCAGCGGTAGCCACCGGCGCAGTCGGCCGATTGCAGTGCCGAGCGGCCCCGGATCGCCCACCAGCGAGCCGTGAAGCGAGCCGAGTTCGAGTGCCAACAGCGCCAGAAGCCCGTCGAGCCGCTCGGCGTCGACCCCCAGTATCGCGGGCAGCGCAGTGCGCAGGAGCCGGGAGGCGTGGTGCTCGAGCAGCGTCTGGTGCGCTGCGGCGGGGTCGGCGGTCGACCCTGCCGGCAGGACGACCGCGGCATCGGGGTCGAACGAGGCATCGAGGCGGAAGCCATCGGCGAAGGGCACGATCCCGGGGGTGGAGGTCAGGACTTCGAGGGACTGGGACTCGGTGAGGCCCACGCCGACCAGGATAGTCGCGGCGAACGGCAGCACCTCGACGAGGTTGGCGATGACCGCCACCGCGAGCGCGGCGTCGTCGCCCTCGGTCGTCAGGCCCGCGGCGAATGCGAGGTCGGCGAGCGGCGCGGCGTAGGCAGCGACCTGGTCGTGGCGTGCGAGGGCGGAGCGCAGAGCCTCGAGCCCGTCGACTGCCGCGCGCCCATCCAGTGCCAGCACCGTGAACAGGTCCGGGACGGTGCGGCCGAGGCGCTGGGCGAGGGCCGCATGGCGGGCCAGCAGGGTCAGGTTGTTCCGGTCGAGGGCGAAGCTACGCTCGACCTCTGTCGCGCCCCCGGGCTCGATCCCGAGCGGTCCAGCGAGCGCCAGCACGAGCGCCTCGAGCCCGCCGTCGTCGAGCCCCAGCCCCGCGAGCAGCCGGGCGTGGTCACTGTCGTGTTCGGCTTGGGACGAGGTCCCGAAGGCGGGCAGCTGGTAGGTGCGGGAGGACGGCAGCGCCCCCCCGACCTCCACGAACCGGTCGAGGTTGAACCTTCGGTCGAGATACGCACCGTCGGGCTCGGTGGGGGCCACCGGGATGGGCGCCAGCGCGAGGACTGCCTCCTCGAGCGACAGACCGCGGCCGCGCTGGAGCCGGCGGACTTCGGCCAGGACCGCGATGGCAGCCGCATCGACTCCATCCGCGAGCTCTGCCTCCACGAAGCTGCCGAGCAGGAGGTCCAGCTCCTCGATCGACCACGAACCGGCGCGCCACAGGCGGGTGAACCGATGCAGCCGGTCGAGGTTGGCGACCGACAGCCCGTCAACCCGCTCGACGTCGTTCTGAACGCTGTCCGGCGTCGACTTCTCGGCGCGCAGCACCATCCGATCGCCGGGGCGGTCCACGAAATGGGTGGCGACGAGCGTGACGAAGGTCTCCCGGTCGACTCCCATCGGCTCGAGGAAGTCGATCAGGTCTACCGGCGCGATCGGGTCGCCGGCGAACGGCAGTCCGTACACCCGTCGCAAGAAACCGAGGTCGTCGGCCGGCCGGGTCAAGATCGCGAACTCGACCGCCGAAACACCGAGCGACACCCGACCGAGCTCGGACGGTCCGAGCCGAACCGCGCGGGCGACTTCATCGAGGTCGTGCCCGAACGCGCCGACCAAGGTCCGCACCTCGTCGAGCGCAAGTGTGACCGGCTGAGCAAAGCCGTCGACCGCCCTGGGGAGGACCCGCTCGTACACCTCTTGCTCCACCGCCGCCCGGTCCGACGGGTCCACCGTGCTGCCGATTCCGGTGAGCACGGCGTTCTCGAGGACCTCGGCGACGATCTGCAGTGTGGGTACGAGCGTGTCCGTGTTGTCGCACGACAGCGCCAAGGTCCACAGGTCGGGGCGCCGGGCCTTCAGCGCGAGGGGGTGCGACCCGCTGGCGAACCAGACCTGCGAGACGTGCTCGTCGACGAACGACATCAGGTCGACGAAGTACGCAGCGGGACCCAACACCGAGCAGCACTCCTCGCAATCACACGGCGAGCGGAGGCCGAACAGCGCGTCGTAGCCAGGCACGGTGGCGAGCCAGGACCGCATCGACGGGCGCGACGGGTGGGTCCAGACGTCGAGCAGCGCCCCGGCGGCTCCGCAGACGGCGTGAGACACCTGGCCGGCCGCCGCGACGAGCTCGCGGGCCCGCGCGATCGGCAACTGCGCCCGAGCCGAGACCGCGCCGGCGGAGGTGAGCGACGCCGCGGAGCCGTAGCCGGCTCGCAGCAGCGCCAGGCCGTCGCTCGTGTCTCCCGTCACCGCCAGGACCCGACGGACCTCCTTCAGCTGCGCCAGCTCCGCGGTGGATAGACCCGTGGGAGGCACGCTCCCCGGGGACAGGTCGACGGTCAGCAGCTCGGGATGGGTGGCGAGCGGCGCCGCCAGCGCGGGCACGCCTCGAGCAACCGCCTCGGCCGGCCAGGCGTTCGCGGCCTTGCGTCGGAGCAGCTCGGCCCAGGCATCGAGGGACAGCCCCGGCGGCGGAGGGAGGCCCTTCAACGTTGCGGGCCAGTCGAGCGTCACGAGAGACGTCGGGATCGCGGATGCCAGCCTGACGACAACGTCGTCGCGCTCGTCGACCAGGCGATGTGCGGTCGCGACTCGCTGCAACGCGACCGCCTCGCTCGGGGTGAGCGTGCCGTCGAGCCGGAGCTGATCGAGCGTCGCGGGCTCGAGCTGCTCGATTCGAATCTCACGCTCGACGAGTGTGATGCGACCGGCGTCCGAGACCCCGGCGAGCGCGGCGAGCGCTTCCGCTCGCGCCACCTGGGTCGCCTGGTAGAACACGGGGATGCTCGAGATCGGTGTGTCGAGGTCGAGGCTCGGCGCTCGCTCAGGGCGAGACTCGAGCTGCTTGCGGCGCTGGGGCGGCACGCCCGGCTCCGACAACACCCGGTCGCGGATCGAAGCCCCGCCCGCGACCTGGGCGACCGTCAGCGCAGGTGCTCCTACACCGGCCACTCGAGCCCATCGGCCGGCGTGCCGTCGTACCGAAGGGCCGAGCAGGTGTTCGACGAGCGAGCGATCCTGGGCGTTGCCCGAGAGGAGTTCCCGAGGGGTGCGATCGCCGTTCGTTCGCAACGAGCCGAGCCATTCGAGCTTCATCCGTGCACTCCGAGCGCCGACCGAGGGCGCGTCGCCAAAACCCGTCTTGCATAGACGAGATTGGCGAACTTGGGAAGGGCGCGGAGCAGGCGCGTCCGGCGGTCGGCCGTGGCCAGCCGCCCAATGGTCCATGAGTCACGGGGTACGGTGTGTCGCCGAGCGGAGGCGCGGCGCCGTCCTCCGGGTACAGGCTCTTGGACGAACCCGCTTCGCGGGGGCCCGGGCCCAGTGCTGGTCGTGACGGCGTCCTCACCCCGGTTGCGCCGGCCGACCCGGTGAGGGTCGTGGCGTCGGGAGGGTCGGCCGCCGCTCGCTCCGGCGTGGTCGGCAGGCGTGCACCGTGCGGGCAGACGGGAGACCCCGGGGTCCGGCGTGCGACCAATCCATTTCACCGGTGGCCGCCCGGAGTACGTCATGGGCCACATCCGCGACCGCATGGACGCCGACCTTCGACTGGCCGGCCGCTCGGAGTCCACCCGCCAGAAGTACATCGGCTACGCGAGGCTGTTCGTCAAGTACTTCAACCGCTCCCCCGACCGGCTCGGCGAGCAGGAGGTCCGAGAGTTCCTCCTCCACCTCCGCGAGCGCAACCTCTCGGACGGGGCCTTCTCCAGTACCTCGGCGCGTTGAAGTTCCTGTTCGGCATCACCCTCCGGCGCCCCGAGGTCACCGACGGCATCCCCTGGCCGAAGGTGGCGCGCCGCCGCCCTGCCCGAGCTCGCGCAGCTCCGGGAGGCCGTGCTGGCCAAGATGCCGGTCAAGACGCCGCCGCAGCAGGTGTCGTCGGTAGACCGCTGGGCGGAGGCCATCATCACGATGGCCACCCGCGGTGCCTACCCGAAGGCGATCTACGACAAGCTCAAGCTCGACGACGCCGAGTTCACCGGCACGCTGTGGGCGGTGAAGCGGGTCTGGCGGCAGTGGAAGAAGGCTCGCGGGATCCGAGCGGAGGACGTGGCGATCCCGGTGGAGACGGCGCCAGGCGAGATCGCCCAGGTCGACTTCGGCTACGTCGGCGTGCTGGTCGATCCGAAGACGGGCAAGCCGCGCCGCGCCTGGGTCTTCACGCTGGTGCTCGGCTACAGCCGGCACCTGTTCGCGAAGATCGTGTTCGATCAGCGGGCCGAGACC
>JBEBJC010000178.1:0-11769 GCA_040080105.1 Myxococcota bacterium | reverse complement strand
CCCCCGCGACGGCAAGGTGGCGCTGTACCGCCGCGAGCGGATCTCGCTGCTCGCCGATCCCCCGGAGCCGACCGACGAGCTCCGGTCGGACCCGGTTCGCGCGGCGCTCCTCGCGCACCTCGAAGGCCGCGGCGCGAGCTTCCTGGTCGCGCTGCAGGCCGCGGTCCCGTCCGCGCCCGCGGCGGAGGTGGTGGCGGCGCTGTGGGACCTCGTGTGGAGCGGCCTCGTCACCAACGACACGTTCCAGCCGCTGCGCGGGCTGCGCGCGAAGCGAAAGACCCCGGGGCGAGTGACCGCGGCGGGCGGACGGTGGTCACTGGTGCGGGACCTGTTCCTCGGCCGCCCGGACGACACCGCCCGCGCGCACGCCCGCGCGTCGATGGTGCTCGAGCGGTACGGGGTGGCGAGCGGGGCCGCCGCGCGCGCCGAAGGCCTGGCGGGCGGGTTCGGCTCGATCTACCCGGTGCTGAAGGTGATGGAGGACGCCGGGAGGGCGCGCCGGGGGTGGTTCGTCGACGGCATCGACGGCGCGCAGTTCGCGTTGCCCGGCACCGTCGATCGGCTCCGGACCCACCGCGGCGACGATCAGGAGGTGACCGTGCTCGACGCCGCCGATCCGGCGAGTCCGTGGGGGGCGGTGGTCCCGTGGGGCGCGCGGGACGGAGCCGGTCCCCGGCGGGTGCCCGGCGCGACCCTGGCGTCGGTCGCGGGCCGCCCGACGCTGTACGTGGAGAAAGGTGAGCGGAGCTGGCTCGTGCTCACCCCCGATCCGATCGCGGTCCGCGCCGCGATCCTCGGGTGGCTCGGCCGGAAGGTCGACTCGTGGAAGACGGTCCGGATCGAGCGGATCGACGGCGCCCCCGCGCTCGACAGCGCGATGTGCAGCGTGTTCCTCGAGTGCGGGTTCCTCGCGACCGCCGGCCACCTGGAGCGGGTCCGGCGGTAGCGCGACCCACAGCTCCAGCGGCCCCGCGCGGAGGAGCATCGCCAGCTTCGGCCGCTGAGCCGGGCTCAGCGCCGCGTGGACCCGGGTGAGGGCGGCCGCGAACGCGTCGGCCTCCCGCCGCGCCGCCGCCACCCGCAGCTCGGCCGCCGCCGCGACCGCCGGGCCGTCCAACACGTCCCCGTCGAGGAGATCGGCGACCCGGCTCACCGCGCGCCGCACGTCGAGCGCCGCCTGCTCCCGCTCGAGCCGCAGGTCGTCGAGCGCGCGCGACAGCTCGTTCACCTGTGCCTCGTCGAGGCCGAGGCGCTCGATGAGGAACCGCAGCGGGCGCCGCACGCCGAGGCGCCCCCCCGAGCCCGGTCCGCCGCCCGGCCGATGAAACACGTGTCCGCGACCCGGCCCGCGAGGGCCACGCCAGAACCTGAACATGTCGACTCCTGTCTCGCCGGGGCCGAGGCCGCCGGCGGGGATTGGCTGTGCGCGGGTACGACACCTCGCGCTCCCCGATCGTATCCTGCCGGTGGAACCGTTGACTCGGCCCGATGTCGCACCACTCACCAGCAGGGAGCTCATATGTGGATGACCGTCGCGGTGTCCGGCTTCGCCCAACCGCTCGTCGCCGTGGTCGTGCTCGATCAGGCCGCGCGGGATCAAGGCTACGCGGTCGAGCTCGAGGAGTGGGTGATCGACGACGTCCTGCCGGTGGACGTGCGCGAGGGCGAGCGGGTGCGGATCGTCGACCCCGACGGCGGACGCCACGAGCTCGACGTGGCGCCCGGGGAGGCATGGGAGATCGCCGGTCCTCACGGGGAGGCGTGGATGTCGCGCCTCGGAGAGGAGATCCGGACCGACGTGATCGAGGTCCGAGGGGAGCGCGCGTCGGTGCAGCGCCTGGCGGAGTCCCTCGGGGCGACGCTGCGGATCGACGGAGATCGGGCGCTGCTGATCCGCGACGACGTGTTGTTCGACGCGCCGTGGGTCGACGCAGAGGTAGACGCGCTCGACGAGGTTCGGCTGGTGCGGGTCGACGCGACCCGAGCGCCGACCCGTACGGCGACGAGCGCGCCGACCCGCACGGCGACGAGCGCGCCGACCCGCTCCGCGACGAGCGCGCCGACGAGCGCGCCCTCGTCGGTCGCGGCCCCCTCGGCGGCTCTGTCGGCCCCGTCGGCTCGTGTGGAGGTCAACCGTTGCACCCTCGACCCGCGGTCGGTCGCGCCGCCGGAGGTCGCCGAGCCTCCCCGACCGGTGGCGGTCGAGCCCGTACCCGAGCCGCTGCCGCCGGACGCCGAGGCGCGGTGGGCGCTGCTCGACCCCGCCCCGTACGTCGGGCTGTTCCTGTGTGGCGACGGCACTCCGCTGCTGCTGTCGGCGTCCGGGGCGTACTCGGTCCCCGAGCAGAACGGGCAATGGGTCGTGTCCGCGCCGGGGATGATCCACCTGCTGGTCGACGGGGTCGACGTGGGGCGGGCGGCGATCGAGGTCGACCGCCGCCACTGCCGCGCGGTGTGGTAGCCGCTACGCCGGGAACTCCTTGCGGATCTGCGCGAGCGTCGCAGCCACCCGCTCGGCCGTGTCCACGAGCTGGGCCTCCGAGTGGGTGGAGGACAGGAAGAACCGCAGCCGGGCCGCGTTGTCGGCCACCGCCGGGTAGATGATCGGCTGGACGTTCACCCCTTGCTCGCGCAGCCGCTGCGAAAGCAACAGCGCGTGCATCGAGTTCCCGGTGACCGCCGGGACCACCGCCGAGCCGCCCTTGGCGGGCCCGGTGTCGACCCCGCGCGCGACCAGCGCGTCGTGGAACAGCTTGGCGTTGGCCTGTAGCCGGGTCACCCGCCACGGCTCCTCGAGCATCAGGCGGAGGCTCGCGAGCGCCGCCGTGCCGTTGGCAGGCGTGATCCCGGCGCTGTACACGAACCCGCCCGCGCCGTACCGCAGCAGCCGGATCATCGCCGCCGACCCGCCGATCCACCCGCCGCAGCTGGCGAGCGACTTCGACAACGTGCCCATCCACAGGTCGACCGAGCGCGGATCGAACCCCGCGGTCTCGCGGAAGTGCTCGCCGATGCCTCTGCCGGTGGAGCCACACACGCCGAACGAGTGCGCCTCGTCGACCATCAGCAGGCAGCCGTACTTCTCCTTCAGCCGCACGTACTCGGGCAGCGCGCACAGGTCGCCGTCCATCGAGTACACCCCCTCGACCACGATCAAGCACTTCTCGTGGTGCGGTCGGAGCTCGGACAGCAGCTTCTCGAGGTGCGCGGGCTCGTCGTGGCGGAACCCGCGCCGGCCCGCCCCCGACATCTTGATGCCCTGGTGCAGCGACTCGTGGATCAGCTCGTCGTGCAGCACCAGATCGGCGGGCTTCATCACCGTCGCGATCGCGTTCACGTTGGTCATGTGGCCCGCGGTGAACACGAGCGCGTCGTCGACGCCCTGGGCGGCGGCGAGCTCCCGCTCGAGCTCCCGGTGGTACGGGCGCTCGCCCGAGGCCACCCGCGACGCCGACACGCTGGTGCCGTACTTGCGCACCGCGACGTCGACCTGGTCGAGCACGCGCGGATCCCCGGAGAAACCGAGGTAGTTGTACGACGAGAAGTTCACCAGCGTGCGGCCGCCCACCACGGTGGTGTCGCGCGCGGTGCCTTCGTGGACGTGGAAGTACGGGTTCGGGATCCCGAGCATCGTGGCGGCCTCGAGCCGTTGGTCGAGGTCCTTGAGCTCGGGCCAGGTGGTCGGGTCGATCCACTCGCGCTTGATCTCGAAGCTCGGCGCGCCCTCAGCCTTCTTCAGCTCGGCGACCGCGTCCACGGCCCACGCGAACGCCTTGCCTTCCGCGTCGCGCAGCACGAACGAGCCGACCGACCGGTCGCCGTCGGGAGGACCGAACGTGCCGTCGACGTGGATCGTGCCGGCGGGGAACGGCGCGAGCACGACCATCCGCCCGAGCGCGACCGGCGTGCCGCCGCGGTGGTACCGATCCCACGCGACCATCGCGCCCAGCTGGAACGCCGAGTCGAGCGCCAGCGGGTCGACCGACCAGTGGGCGCGGTCGAGCTTCGGCATCCACTCCGACACCTTGCTCGCGCGGACCCGGCCGCGCAGCACCCCGTCGCCGACCCCGTCGACCGCCACCACCCCGTGGAACGTGCGGCCGTGGAAGGTGACGCCGCCGTAGAACGCGTCCACGGTGAGCCCGAGGGGAGCGCCGCCGGTGACCGGCGTCGGGAGCGCGACGCTCGCCGGGTCGACCGGCGCCACCGTGGCGCGGTACGCCAGCGTGTCCCGCTCGCCCATCCGCAGCTCGACCCGCTCTCCGCGCACCACGACCTTGATCTTCAGCGGCTCCTTGACCGCCACGCCCGCGTACAGGCGCAGGTCGCGCACCTCGTACGGGTGCGGCACGCCGGCGACCCACGCGCACAGGTCGGTCGCCGACGCGAGCGGCAACACCGGAACCCCGTCGATCGCGTGGTCGGACAGGTACGGGTGGGTCTCGGTGGACAAGGTGTCGGTGAACACCCGGACGCGGTTCCACCACGGCAGCCGGCGTCCGTGCACCACGACCCCGGCGCCGCCGGTGAGATCGGCCCACAACGCTCCGAGCCCGGCCTCGTCGCCGACGAAGTCGACCCCCTCGGCCCGCATCGCCGCCTGCACCGCGCGCGGGATGGTCTGCACCATCTCGGACGACGACCACGGGCCGAACTCGGCGAGCACGATCCGAGTGCCCTTGGGCGGGTGGGTGGCGAACGCGGCGAGCGCGGCGTTCGCGGCGGCGTAGTGCGCCTGGTGGCGGTTGCCGAACCGCCCGGCCCAAGAGCCCACCGCGAGCGCGATGCCGGGCGCGCCCCGGGCCGAGGCCGCGGTGAGCGCGTTCGCGAACCCGTCGACCTTCACCCGGCGAGCGCGCTCGCCGGTGGCGGCGTCGACCTTGCCGAGGGGACCGTCGGCGAGCACACCGGCGCAGTGCACGACCGCGGTGAACGGCCCGAGCGGGCCAACGTCGCGGTGCAGCGCCACCCGGTCGGTCACGTCGGAGGCGACCACGGTCACCCGGTCGGCCGGCAGCGCACGCACCGCCGCGTCGGGCTCACCCCGGCCCACGAGCACCACCGAGACCCCGGCCGCGACCAGTCGGGCGGCGAGGCTCGCCCCGATCCCGCGGGTCCCACCGGTGATCAGCACCCGGTCTCCGGGTCCCGGGGTCCACCGCGGTTCGAACGTCACCGGCGCCTGGCCGCTGATCGAGCGGCCGTCGTGGTCCCACCGCACGTCGACCGACCGGTCCACGCTGACCAGCTCCTGCACGAGCCGCGCCGCGCGGAACGCCGGCTGGACCTGGTCGAACCACACGGTCTTCGCGACCCCCTCGGGCCACTCGCGCGCGACCGACCGGACCACGCCGGCCTCTCCTTCGGCCCACGCGTCGTCCGCCCTGGCCATCACCACCACCGACGGGGCGCCGCCGAGGCGGACCTGCTCGTCGAGCAGCGCGAGCAACGCGCCCGCGCGGTCGGGCGGGCTGGCCTCGCCGGCGTACACCGCGCTCACCGGCACCGGGTCGAGGAACGACCCCACCACCACGATCCCCTGCACCGGCGCCTTCGCGCGGCGGGTGACCTGGGCTCCGGCGTGCTTGAGCGCGGCGATCACCTCGTCGTCGCGGTCGCCGATCACGAGCACGGTCTGCCCGGTGAGCGCGCCCGGGGGCGGCGGGTGGACCTCGGGCAGCGGGCACGGGATCCACCGGGGCGCGTACGCGACCAGCGCGTCGTCGTCGTCGGGTCCGGCGGCGCCGCCCGTCGCGGCGACCCGCACGTGCTCGACGATCGCCGACACGGTGGGGCGGTTCAGCAGTAGCTCCTGCGGAAGGCCGCCGAGCCCCGGGAAGGCTTCGGCGAGCCCGTTCGCGAGGTCCGCCACCATCAGGCTGTCGAACCCGAGCTCGTCGGTGAGCGACACGTCGGGGCGGATCGCCGCCCGCGGGTACGAGCTGACCTTCGCCACGACCGCCGCGACCTTCTCGAACACCTCGTCGAGCCCGGGAGCGGGCGCGGTCGGCTCGGCGTCCGCGGGCTCGGTCGGGCGGGCGACGGCTCGCGGCGCGGTCCCGGGCAGGTCGAGCCCGAGCTGGACCTCGTCCTTGACCGGCCAGTACGGCTCGCGCGGCAGGGTGATCGGGGGCACGCTCGCCACCGCCGCTGCGCCGGTGATCGGGCGCGGGTCGAGCGCCACGCCGTTGACCCACAGCCAGCCCAGCGCCTCGAGCGCGCTCCGCCCGCCGTCGGTGTCGTCGGTCGACGCGAGGGTGAGCACGGCGCGGGCGTCGTGCCCGGCGCCCTTGCGCGCGAACGAGGCGAGCGGCCCGCCGGCGCCCACCTGCAGGTACAGGTCGGCCCCCGCCTCGGCGCACTGCTCGATCAGCCGCCCGAACCGGACCGGGGAGCTCGCGTGCCGGCGGAACACCGCCAGCGCGTCGTCGCGGTCGGCGTACGGGTTCGGCGAGATCCCGGAGGCCACGGTGACCGCCCCGGGCGCGCGCACCTCGATCGCCTTGAGCCACGGCTCGGGATCGAGGCCGTCGAACACCGGCGAGTGGAACCCGTGCGACACGTTGAGCGGCTTGGCTTCGATCCCCGCCGCGGCTGCCCGCTCGGTCACCTGGGCCACCGCCTCGCGGCGACCGGACACCACCACCTGGGTGGGGTGGTTCTCGTTCGCGATCACCGCGCCGTCGACCAGCAGCGGGCGCACCTGCTCGACGCCGGCGAGCAGCGCGGCCATCGTGCCCGGGTCGCCGGGCCGGTCGGCCATCGCGCGCCCGCGCATCGCCGCGAACCGCACCGCGTCGCGGTCGGACAACACGCCGCCCACCACCGACGCCGCGAACTCGCCGAGGGAGTGGCCACCCGCGACGGTCACCTTCACCCCGACCGCCTCGAGCAGCCGCCACAGCGCGACGCCCGCCGCGACGAGCGCCGGCTGGCAGTTGGCGGTGAACGTGAGCTCGGCCTCGGCGGTCGCCGCGTCGACCGGCGTCGCGCGCCGCTCCGGGTACAGCAGGTGCGACAACGGCAGCGGCAGCAGATCGGAGAGGTCGCGCTCGGCTTGCTCGAGCGCCCGGGCGACCACCGGGAACCGGTCGCGGACCCCGGCGAGCATCCCGACCCGCTGCGCGCCCTGGCCGGGGAACAGCAGGGCCACCTTCGGCGGGGCGCCTCGCGCCACGCCGGCGGCGGAACCCTTCGGGTGTTCGCCGCGGCCGATCGCGTCGAGCTGACCGAGGAGCCCGTCGCGATCGGCGGCCACGACCGCGGCGCGGTGGGCCAACCCGGGCCGGGTCGCCCACGCCCGCGAGGCCGATGCGACGTCGATCTGAGGATCGGCGCGCAGCGCGGCGGCCATCCGTCGCGCGGTGACCCGCACCCCCTCCTCCGACGGGGCAGAGAACAGCACCAGCTCGGGCTGGGCGGACGCCGCCGGCTCCCGCGCCGGCGGTGGGCCGAGCACCACGTGGCCGTTGGTGCCGCCGAACCCGAACGAGCTGACCGCGGCGAGCCCAGGGCCGTCCCACGGCACGGCCGCGGTCGGCACCGCGAACGGGTGGCCGTCGAGCCGGACCTCGGGCTTGGCCGACGCGAACCCGGCCATCGGGGGGACGGTGCGGTGGTGGATCGCGAGCGCCGCCCGCAGCACGCCGGCGATGCCCGCCGCCGACATCGTGTGGCCGACGTTGGCCTTCGACGAGCCGACCCACACGTGGCGAGCGCGGTCGCCCAGCGCCTGGTGCAGGCCCGACAGCTCGATCTGGTCGCCCACGTCGGTCCCGGTCCCGTGGGCCTCGACGTACCCGAGTTCGGCTGGGTCTCGCCCCGCATCGGCCCACGCGTCGCGGATCACCTCGACCTGGCCCGCCACCAGCGGCGCCATCGGCCCGTCGCCGCGGCCGTCGTTGTTCGTGGCGATCCCGTGGATCACCGCGTAGATCCGGTCGCCGTCGGCGCGGGCGTCGTCCAGGCGCTTGAGCAGCACCATCCCGGCGCCGTCTCCCTGGACGAACCCGTCCGCGCGCGCGTCGAACGGGCGACACACCCCGGAGCCGCTGATCGCGCCGATCCGCGAGAACGCGATGTAGTTCTCGGGCGACAGCTGGAGGTACACGCCGCCGGCGAGCGCGGCGTCGACCGAGCCCGCGCGGAGCTGAGCGACCGCGTCGGACAGCGCCATCAGCGCCGAGGCACACGCGGCGTCGAGGGTGTACGCCGGCCCGTGCAGATCGAGCTCCTGGGCCACCGCGGCGGCGGTCATGTTGGACAGCGCGCCGGCGGCCGAGAACGGGCGGGAGGGCACCACCCGCTCGATCGCCCGCGCGAACACCTTCGGGTCGGCGCCGGGCTGCCCCATCACCCCGGCGGCCATCAGCGCGGCCGACACCCGGCTCGACACCAGCACCCGGAACTCGGCCGCGGTCACCCCCACGAACACGCCCGTGCGGCGGGGGAGCTGGCGCGGGTGGTACCCCGCGTCCTCGATCGCCTGCAGCGACACCTCGAGCGACAGGCGGTGCTGCGGGTCCATCACTTCGACCCGGCGCGGCGGGATCCCGAAGTGCAGCGCCGGGAACGTGCGCACGTCGTCGATGAACGCCCCGGCCGGGGCGTACGACTTGTCCGTCGCCCGCCGGTTGGCGTCGAAGAACATCTCGTCGGGCCACCGATCCGGCGGGACCGGGCCGAACGCGTTGCGCCCGGAGACCGTCAGGTCCCAGTAAGCGTGGAGGTCGGGGGCGCCCGCGAACCGGCCGCCCATTCCCACGATCGCGATGCTGGTCACGCCTTCCTCACAGTCGTTCGTTCGACCTCGGACGGGCCGGGGGCCACACCACGAAGGTCGACGGGGGTTCGGGGCGACCGCTGGCGTCGGATCCCCGCGAGGCCGGCCCCGCCGGAACAATCCCGCAGGACGGAGTCCGAGGACCGGCGGTACGGCAGGGAGACGGCCGCTCCACCGAAGGCCTTTTCAGCCGCGGCGGCTCTTCACCAGACCCACCAGGTCTCCGATCTTCTGGACCCGCGCCAGGTCTTCGTCGGGGAAGGTGGCCTCGATCTTCTCTTCGATGAAGTTCACCATCTCCATGGTGGCGATCGAGTCGAGGCCGAGCGCCTCGATCTTCGTCTCCACTGCCACGTTCACGAAGTCCGCGGTGCGGGTCGGCGCCACCGAGCCCAGTGCCTGCCGGATCAGCGCCATGATCTGCTCGTCGTTCATCGAACCTCTCCTGCAGCCGGGCTCGCGACGGAGCCCAGCGGTGATGGGCGGGCCACTTATCCGCGCAGCGCGGCCTTGGCTCGCGACCACAGCGACGACGCCACGTGCCGGGCGAGGGTGATCCGATCGGCGTTCGCCCCGGCGGTGCGGGCGCCGCCCTTCGCCAGCTCGTCCCGGAGGTAGTTCTCGCGGGTCTTGCGCCGCTGGAGCTTGCCGGACGAGGTCTTCGGGAGCCCGCCGGTGTTCAGGCACACCACGTCGCGGGTGGAGATCGACAGGTCGCGCTGCACCGCCACCTTGACCGCGTCCTTGAGCTTCTGCTGCTCCTCGGGGTCCTGGACCTTGGTCTCGAGCACGATCACCAGCTCCTCCCCGATGTCTCCGGGGACGCTGAACGCCACGACGTTGCCCTTGCGCACGCCGTCGACATCGGCCACTGCCCACTCCACCGCCTGCGGGTGGATGTTGCGGCCGTTCACGATGATCAGGTCCTTGATCCGCCCGGTCACGAACAGCTGGCCGCCCTGGACGAACCCGAGGTCGCCGGTGCGCAGCCACCCGCCGCGGAACGACGCGGCGGTCGCCTCGGGGTTGTTGAAGTACCCCGGGGTGACGCTCGGGCCGCGGTGGCAAATCTCGCCTTCGAACCCGTCCGGGAGGCGGGTGCCGTTGTCGTCGAGGATCGCCACCTCGTGGCCCTCGAACGGGACGCCGCACGCCACGTGCTCGGCGAACGGCTTGCCCTCGACCGGCGGCTCGGCGCGCCCGCGCTCGGAGAACGCCTCAGCGTCGATCGCGAGGGTCTGGTACGCCTCGTCGGCGGGCTTCAGCGTGATCGCCAGCGTGGCCTCGGCCATCCCGTACGCCGGCATGATCGAGGTGGTGGGCAGCCCACACTTCGACGAGAACAGGTCGGTGAACTCGCGCATCGTCTGCGCTTGGATCGGCTCGGCGCCGCACCCGAGCACCTTCAGGCACGACAGGTCCCACCCGGCCATGTCGGACTCGCGCACCCTGCGGGTGGCGAGGGCGTACGCGAAGTTCGGCGCGAACGACGCGGTGCCGCGGTGCCGGTGGATGGTGTCGAGCCACACGTTCGGCCGCTTGATGAACCGCAGGGTGGGGATGAACACGATCGGCACGCCGAAGCACACCGGCGCGATCACGAACCCGATCAAGCCCATGTCGTGGTACAGCGGCAGCCACGACACGCCCTTGTCGCCGCGGTCCGGGTCGAGCTGCAGGCCCTGCTCGATGATCCCCTTGCTGTTCGCCACCAGCGACGCGTGGGTGACCATCACGCCCTTCGGATCGGCGGTCGACCCGCTGGTGTACTGCAGGAACGCGAGGTCCTCGGGCAGGATCGGCGGGTACGTCGGCGTGCCGGTGGCGCCGCGGAGCTCCTCGACCACCACCAGCCGCTCGAGCGACGGGACCTGGTCGACCATCGCCCACAGGACGTTCTGCAGTCGGGCAGACGCCACGATCAGCCGCGCGCCCGCCGAGTCGAGCACCCGAGCCGTCCGATCGGCGTACGCGTCGAGGTTGCCGAACGACAGCGGCGGGTACAGCGGGACCGGGACCACCCCGACCCGGAGCGCGGCGAGGAACGTGAGGACGAAGTCCTCGGGCTCCACCACGATCAATCCGAGACGATCTCCCTTGCGCAAGCCGAGACCCTGCAACGCCGCCGCGCGGCCCGCGGTCTGGCGCTCGACCTCGGGGAAGTCGTAGCTCGTCTCCTTCCCGTCGAGATCCTGGAACACGAACCCGTGCTTGGGGTACAGCGTGCCGATGTTCGCGATGGCTTCGGCGACCGTCCGGTAGGCTGGCCTCATGTTCGTTCCTCCGCTGCGCTCGGTGGATTGTATCGGGAGCTGAAGGTCCGACCATTCCGTATTGATTACCGTCGGTGACGACGAGCCGAAACGGGTCGGAGGCCGCCGCAATGTAGGCAGGTGCCCGCCGGGAGGCAAGTCGCTTTCGTGCTTTTCGTGGTGACGCGAAACCGGCCGGTCGGTATTTTTGTTCGTATCGAATTCTGACTGGTCGGTTGGTTCGGGCTGCCGCGTCGTGGCCGAGGTTCGAGGGGGGGTCGGCCGACCGGGCGAGCGCCCTCGGGCCGATGGGATTAGACTGGCGGTCGCGAGGGGTGGATGGGGAGCACCAACTGGATCCTGCTGTACTTCACGGGTGGGCTCGGGTCCTGCGTCGGCGTGTTGGTCGTCCTGTACAACCTGGTCGCGGTCGTGCTGTACCTGCGCGAGGAGACCGAGGGCAACTCGAGCGCGCTCGCGCTGACCGCGTGGGCGATCGGGGTGCTCGCGATGCTCCTGTGGTGGGCCCCGTGTGTCGGCGGGGTCGCCGCGCTGCTCGCGATGACGATCAGCCGCATCGAGCGCGGCCGCATCTACCGCGACGAAGCTCCGCTCGCCGGCTCCACCCCGATGCGGATGGCGAACACCAACGGGTCGACGGCGTTGATCCTTCAGGTGGGGGCGTGCGTGACCCTGGCCGCCAGCGTGTTGCTCGGCGGGGGGTGAGGGGAGGGG
>JBEBJC010000177.1:0-11775 GCA_040080105.1 Myxococcota bacterium | reverse complement strand
GTGAACCGCTGGTACCCCTCGACCCGCTTCTCGTCCCACAACACGTCGCGGCCTTGCGCGGCGAACGCGACCAGGGTGAACCGGAACGCGTCGGCGCCGTACTTGTCGATCGCCTCGACCGGGTCGACCACGTTGCCCTTGGTCTTGCTCATCTTGTCGCCGTTCTTGTCGCGGACGAGCGCGTGGATGTACACGTCGCGGAACGGCGCCACGCCGGTGAGGTGCAGCCCGGCGAACATCATCCGAGCGACCCAGAAGAAGATGATGTCGAACCCGGTGACCAGCACGCTCGTGGGGTAGTACCGCTCGAAGTCGGCGGTCTTGGCGGGCCAGCCGAACACCGAGAACGGCCACAGCGCGCTCGAGAACCACGTGTCGAGCACGTCGTCGTCCTGGGTGAGCGCGGACGAGCCGCACCCTGCGCATGTGTCGGGGGTGGTCCGGCTCACGGTGACGTGATCGCAGTCGCGGCAATACCACGCCGGGATCCGGTGCCCCCACCACAGCTGCCGGCTGATGCACCAGTCCTGGATGTCGGTCAGCCACGCGTAGTAGGTGTTCTCCCACTGCGCCGGCACGAATCGGGTGTACCCGTTGCGCACCGCGGCGACCGCGGGCGTCGCGAGCGGCTTCATGTTCACGAACCACTGGGTCGACAACATCGGCTCGACGACCGCGCCCGACCGCTGGCTCCGACCGAGGTTCATCTTGTGCGGCTGGCTGCCGCGGAACAGACCGAGCTCCTCGATCTTCGCCTTCACCGCCTCGCGGGCCGCGGCGACGGTAATGCCGGCGAACGGCCCCCCTTCCCGGTTCAGCGTGCCGTCCGGGTTCAGCAGGTTGATCATCGGCAGATCGTGTCGCTTGCCGACGGCGAAGTCGTTGAAGTCGTGCGCGGGGGTGACCTTGACCACCCCGGTGCCGAACGCGGGATCCACCAGGATCGCGTCGGCGATGATCGGGATCGCGCGGTCGACGATCGGGTGCCGCACGGTCTTGCCGATCAGGTGCTGGTACCGAGGGTCGTCGGGGTGGACCGCCACCGCGGTGTCTCCGAGCATCGTCTCGGGTCGGGTGGTGGCGACGACGATCTCCCCTCCCCCGTCCTCGGCGCGGATCGGGTACGCGAAGCTCCACAGCTCCGCCTCGACCCCTTCGTCGTGCTCGACCTCGAGATCGGACAGCGCGGTCTGATCGAGCGGGTCCCAGTTGATCAGGCGCTGGCCCCGGTAGATCAGGCCGTCTTCGTACAGCTTCACGAAGTGTTCGGTCACCGCGTGCTGCAGGTCGTCGTCGAGGGTGAACCTCTCCCGGGACCAGTCGCAGCTCACCCCGAGGCGACGGAGCTGCTCGGTGATGTTGCCCCCGGCCACGCCCTTCCACGCCCACACCTTCTCAACGAACGCCTCGCGGCCGAGGCTGCGGAAGTCGACGCCCTGCGCCTCGAGCTGGCGCCGGACCACCCACTGGGTGGCGATCCCGGCGTGATCGGTGCCGGGCACCCACAACACGTTCGCCCCATCCATCCGCTTGTATCGGATCAACACGTCCTGCAGCGTGTTGTTCAGCGCGTGGCCCATGTGCAGGTTGCCGGTGACGTTGGGCGGCGGGATCACGATCGAGTACGCCTCACCCGCGGCGGCGGGGTCGGCCCGATAGGTCTTCGCCTCGTCCCACGCGGCGCTCCACCGCTTCGCGGCGGCATGTGGATCGTACGCGCCCGGCAACTCCTCGGCCATCGTTCCCTCTCGGTCGGACGCGGCCCCTAACCGGTCGCCCGGCGTCGGTCAGGAGCCGTCGGGCGTGATCGGGTCGCGCTGGGTCAGGTTCGACAGGAGCACGCTCTTCACCAGGTCGCCGCTGCCCACGAGGGTGATGCGCTCGATCCGCGCCGCGAGCTCTCCGAGCGCCTCGAGCTCCTTGAGCCGCATCAACACGGGGTTGTTCTCGAGCAGGCGGGCGGTGTTCGCGAGCTGGCGGGTCGACGCGGTCTCCTCGCGCCGCTTGATCGACAGGGCCTCCGCTTCCTTGCGCGCCAGGGTCACCCGGTTCAGCAGGTCCTTGACCTCTCCCGGCAAGATCACGTCCCGGATCGACGCGGTGACGATCTCGATCCCCACGTCCGGCAGGCCGGCGCGGGCGAGGGTCACCAGCTCCTCGGCTGCGGGGCCGCGGTCCACCAGCAGCGGCTCGAGCTCGCGCGCGGTCACCACCTCGCGCATCGCGAGCTGGACCGCGGTGTACACCTGGTTCGGCCAGTCGGGCTGGGACAACACCGCGACCGGGTCGGCCACCCGCACCGACACCGCCGCCTTGAGCCGCACCCCGATCTGGTCGTGGGTCA
This sequence comes from Myxococcota bacterium, assembly GCA_040080105.1. GTDB lineage: Bacteria > Myxococcota_A > UBA796 > UBA796 > JACKER01. Next base: position 9,431 of record JBEBJC010000177.1, on the reverse strand, counting down.
GCAGGTCCTGCGGGGCCACGTCGAGCGACTGCAACGACAGCGGGACCGCCTTCAGGCCCCAGCGGGAGCCGGGCCACGTCCGGTACCTCCCCTCCGGCAGGACCCGCACGGGAAGGCCGTCTCGGAGCAGGACCGCCGCCTGCAGGCTGCTCCCCGCGACCTCGGTGGCGCCTGCCCCCGGCGGCAGGACGTCGCCCGACTCGAGCGCGACCGGCTCGTCCGCCAGGCGGAACCGGCGCAGGTCGAACGTCCCCGCGGCGTCCCACCGCACGAACCTCCCGCCCGGCCCGACACAGCGCACGAACACCCCGTCGAGGAACACCGCCATCCGCTCGTCGGCCCGCAGCTGCTCGACCCGCGACCCGGGCGGCGCGGGGTCGAGCGGGTCGGATCCGACCGGCACCAGGTCGCGCGGGACCTCGACCAGCGTCCACGGCGCGCCGGCCCAGATCCGGTACTGGCCCGGGGGGACCCAGCCCTGGGGGGTGTTCCCGACCGACCACACCGCGCCGCCGGTGAACGACGCGACGGTGAACGCGCCTTGGATGGGCTGACTCAGGGCATCGTCGTGCGGGATGGGCTCGGGGCGGGCGCGCAGGTCGAACCGCCGCAGCTCGGGCACCCCGAGCTCGTTCCACCAGCGGTACCGGCCGGGCCCGACGCAACCGATCACCGCCCCGTCGAGCGACAACACCACGCGCTCACCGGCCGCCACCGTGAGCTCGGTCGCGTCGAGCTGCGACGGGTCGAGCCTGTCGTCGGCGGACAACGGGGCGAGCGCGGCGCTCGGGTCGACCTTCAGCCGCTGGAACTCGTGTACGCCCGACCAGGTCCACAGCCAATGCTTGCCCGGTCCGTACACCGACCGGACCTTGCCGTCGACGTGATGGACGACGCGCTCCCCGCGCCGGAGGGAGAGGATCCGGAACATCGTGACTCCTCGAGGTGGAGGTCCGGAAGAGGTCGTGACCCTTCCGGCGGGTGCTGCGGCCGCGGACGGAGATCGGATCGGGCGGACGTGCGGCGCGGGCCACGCGGACACCCGGATCTCCCGCGGACAGGCCGCATCAGGCGGTGGGCGACGGGGGCGAACCCCGCGTCGGCCCGCGGATCACGGACCTCGTCCGGACACTTGAGGGTATTGACCCCCCCACGGGGTTTGGCGGGCGGACCCGCCGAAGGAGATTTGGCTTTCGCCAAACAGATTAACAGTCTGTTTTCCAACCATGGAACCTCACCCCGCTCGGGGTGAGGGTAGGAATCGAACCTGGGTGAGCCGCTCGGACGGTCGACGTGGACGAGACGCGGGACGGTCGGCGGGGACTCCTGAGAGCCCACCGAAACGCCGCTGATCCACGAAGAGACGAACGAACGTCCCGCCTTCCCCTACTGGGGCGCGCCCGGTTCGTCGAGGGCTCCCGTGCAGAAGTCCTCGGTGCCCGCGGCAGACTGGCACAGCTGCATCGCGGTGGCCGTGTCGCGGCTGCCTTGGCGGGCGAACTCGAGCCACTCGCGCGCGAGGGTCTTCGTCTGGTTCCGCGCCGCCTGCGCGTCGTTGAGCAGGGTCTCGCTCGGCCGCCGGGTGTACTCGGCCTCGAGCCACTGCCACTTCCGCTGGGCAGCCATCGTCTTGATCTTCTTCAGCGCGAACACCCGGTCGACGTGGAGCTCGCCCTCCCACGAGGTGGCGTTCTCGAGCGCCATGTCCGCCCACTTGATGGCCTCGTCCATCTTGTCGGGGCCCGCGTCGAGCAGGTAGAACGCGAACTTGTAGCACATGTCCGGGTCGGACCGGCCGATCTGCTCGAGGTGGCGGCGGGCGATCCCCTCCCACCGGTGTTCGTCACCCTTGGCCCACGCGTCGTTCAGCAACACGCGGGAGATCGCGTCCTTCACCGTCTGGCGTTCGGACACCCGGATCGCGCCGTCGAGGCACCGGATCTGCGCCTCGTTCAGCTGGCCGACGATCGCCGCCGTCTCCAGCTTGATCAGGTCGCCACACTCGGCGGTCGCCTGCTGGATCTCGGAGCCATCCATGTTCTCGAGCTCGACCTCCTCGGCTTCGAGGTCGATCTCCACGAACTTCCCGCTCGCGAAGTCAGCGGCCCCGCCGGGGCCGGCCTTGCCACGGTCCTTGTCCTTTCCGCCCCAGGCGACCAGGGAAAGCGCGATCAACACCCACGGCATCGGGACTCCGACCTCGGGACGGAGCCGGAGTATATCCGAATCCCCGCCGCCCGGCGCCGCGCGTCATCCGAAACCGAGGGCGCGCCCGCCCTGGTACACCACGAACGCGGACACCCACGCGAGGCCGAGCGTCCACACGAACGCCAACACGGGCCAGGTCCAGGTCCCGCTCTCCTTGCGCAGCACCGCGAGGGTCGAGGTGCACTGCAGCGCGATCGCGAAGAACACCAGCAGCGACCCGCCGACCAGGGGGGTGTAGGTCAGCGACCCGTCCGGTCGGCGGTCCGTTCGCAGGCGCTCGCGCAGGGACGGGTCGTCCTCGGTCACGTCGTCGCCGATGCCGTACACCACGCCCATCGTGGAGACGAACACCTCTCGCGCGGCGAACGCGCCCAGCAGGCCGATCCCGATCCGCCAGTCGTACCCCAGTGGGGCGATCGCCGGCTCGATCGTGCGCCCGAGCCGACCCGCGAACGACCGCTCGAGCGCGAGGGGCGCCGCCAACGCCGCGACCTCGGCGTCGGTGTGGGCGGCGATCACGTCTGCGGGGAGCAGATCCTGTGGCTCGTATCGGGGGAAGTACAACATCGCCCAGATGACGAGCGTGGCGGCGAGGATCAACCCGCCCGCTTCGCGCAGGAAGTCCCGGCACCTCCCCCACACCACCGTCGCGACCACCCGCGGGTCGGGGATCCGGTACGGAGGCAGCTCGAGCAGCGCCGCCTCCTCTCGGTTCCGGAACACGGTGTTGCCCAACACCACCGACGCCCCGAGCGCGAGCGCGGTGGAGAACAGGTACATCCCGGCCAACGCGATCGGCCGCACCGGCACGAACCCCGCGACCACCGGTGGGAACAGCGCCGCGATCATCAGGGTGTACACCGGCAACCGAGCGGAGCAGCTGGTCAGCGGGATCACCAACATCGTGAGCAGGCGATCGCGGTGACGCGGCAGCGTGCGGGTGGCGAGGATCGCCGGCACCGCACACGCGTAGCCCGACAGCACCGGTACGAACGCGCGGCCCGGCAGGCCGGCCATCCGCAGCAGCCGATCGGCGAGGTGGGCCGCGCGGGCGAGGTACCCAACGTCCTCGAGCAGCGCCAGGAACAGGAACAACAGCGCGATCTGCGGCAGGAACACGACCACCCCGCCGACGCCGCCGATCACCCCGTCGACGGTCAGGTCCCGCGCGATCGCCAGCGCCCCGGCGAGCCCGGGGGCCGCAGTGGCCGCCGCGTCGAACGCCGACGCCACCCCCGCGCCGAACCACCCGAAGGCGGCTTCCACCGAGCCCATCAGCGGATCGGCCCACGAGAACAGCGCGGTGAACGCGAGCGCCATCACGCCCACGAACAACGCCGGCCCGAGCACGGGGTGCAGCACGACGCGGTCCACCCGGTGGGTCCAGTCGACGCCGGGGGGCGCGAGCCTGCCGAGGAACTGCGCCTCGTGGGAGTCGATCCACGCATACCGCTGCTCCACCAGCTCCGCGTCGAGGTCCCGCCCGGAGGCGCGGGCCCGGGCGCGCACCGCCGGGATCACCGGCAGGGTGAGCTCGTGCGGGTCGAGCCCCGGGACCACCCCCGGCAGCCGCCCCGAGGGGTCGGCCGACAGCACCGCCCATCGCGCCACCGCGAGCGGGTCGGCCCCCGTGGCAGGCAGGCTCCGCGCGACCTCGGCGACGTCGGCCTCCAGCTCGGGTGACCACCGGTGGGCCGGGCGGGGCACGCCGCGATGGGTCAGCGCCTCGGCCAGGGTGCGGCGGAGCTCGGGGACCCCCTGCCGCGTCCGGGCCACCGTACACACCACCGGGACCCCGAGCGCCGCCGACAGCGCGTCCGCGCGGATCGAGATCCCTTCCCGCCCTGCCTCGTCCACCAGGTTCACCGCCAGCACGACCGGAACGCCGAGCTCGAGCACCTGGAGCACCAGGTACAGCGAACGGAGGAGGCGCGGGGCGTCGGCGACCAGCAACACCAGGTCGGGCCGAGCTGCCGGTCCGTGGGTCGACCAGCCGAGCAGGCTGTCGATCGCGACCCGCTCGTCGGGGGAGCTCGACGCGAGCGAGAACGTGCCCGGCACGTCGACGAGCTCGACCTCCCCCACCCCGTCGAGCGAGGTCTTCCCGACGGTCCTGCCCACCGTGGTCCCGGGGAAGTTCCCCACTTGGGACGATCCGCCGGTGAGCGCGTTGAACAGCGTGGACTTGCCGGCGTTCGGGTTGCCCGCGACCACCACCCGGACCGCGTGCGCCGGCTGGGCCGAGCCGGTCGAGCCAGCGGAGCCCGCGATCATCGCCCCCCCTCGGTGTCCGGTGCCACCTCCACCAGCTGCGCGTCGACCCGGCGCAGGCAGACCACCGCCCCCCGCAGCCGGAACGACAGTGGATCCCCGAGCGGCGCCTGGCCGCTGCGAGACACCGGCGTGCCCGGCACCAGGCCGAGCTCGAGCAGCCGCCTCCGGAACGGGCCTTCACCGCCTACGGCGACGACCTTCGCATGTTGTTCGGGGCGGAGCTGGTCGAGCGTCATCGGCGGTCCGGGTGAAGTTGAAAATCATTTTCAGATTTCTACCCCGACCACGACTCGGCGTCGACCTTGCCCGAGCCGTCCGGCGGATCGATCACCAGCCGCGGCACGGCTGGGCCGCCGATCCTCGACCGCAGCGCGCGGTACAGCTCGCGCGCGCGGGGCACGTCGACCCTCAGGTGCGCGTTGCCGCGGGCCCGATCGGTCACGTGCAGGTAGTACGGGTGCACCCGGCGCTCCACCAGCGCCGCTACCAGTCGCTCCAACACCTCGGGGTCGTCGTTGACCCCGCGCAGCAACACCGCCTGGTTCAGCACCGGGATCCCGCCGTCGATCAGCGCGGCGAGCGCCCGGTCGACCTCGGGGGACAGCTCTCGCGGGTGGTTGCAGTGCACGACCACCCACACGGGCGCGCGGGCGCGGAGTCCCGCGACCAGCTCCGGCCGGACCGACTCCGGGAACGTGATCGGCGCGCGGGTGTGGATCCGCACCACCCGCGCCACTTCGCGCACCGCGTCGATGGTGGCGAGCAGCGACGGGATCGGCACGGCGAGCGGATCTCCTCCGGACAGGATCACCTCGCGGGGACGAGCGGCGCGGACGTACGCCAGCGCTCGCTCCCACTCCTCGGGCGACGGGTCGGCGGCCTCCCCGGGGACGTGGTCGCGGCGAAAGCAGTACCGACAGTACAGGTGACAGCGCTTCGTCAGCAGCAACAGCAAGCGATCCGGGTACTTGTGCACGACCCACGGCACCGGGCTGCGCAGACCGTCGCCCACCGGGTCGAGGTGGTCCTCCGGATCGGGGTCGAGCTCCCGCGGATCGGGCAACACCTGCAGCGCGAGTGGATCGGCGGGGTCCGTGGGGTCGATGCGGTCCCAGAACGACCGGGTGACCCGGATCGGGAACGCCGCGTCCGCTCGATCCCAGACCCCGTCCAGTTCGGGCCGCGCCGCTACGATCTCGTCGCGACGGACCATCCGGCGCTGTGCCACGGGAGGACCTGCCGAGGCCGGCGTCGAGGGGGGGACCTGGGGAGCGCCATCCGGGGGATCGTGATACACGCAGCCGCTCACCGAGACGAGGTCCCGTCCTATGTATCAGATCACCGAACTCAGCAAGGGCTTGAAGGTCGAGTTGGACGGGCAACCGTTCGTGATCGTCGACTTCCAGTTCGTGAAGCCCGGAAAGGGCCAGGCCTTCACCCGGACCCGGCTGAAGAACCTGATCACCGGCTCCTCGCTCGAGCGCACGTTCAAGATCAACGAGACGCTCGCCGAGGCGGACGTTCACCAGTCCACCATGCAGTACCTGTACCAGGACGGCGAAGGGTTCCACTTCATGAACCTGGAGTCGTACGAGCAGATCGCCCTGCAGCAGGACGTGGTCGGCGACGGCAAGAACTGGCTCGTCGAGGAGATGAAGGTCGACGTGTTGTTCTACAACGACCGCCCGATCAACATCGATCTCCCGTACTTCGTCGAGCTCGAGATCACCTACTGCGAGCCCGGCATCCGCGGGAACACCGCGACCGGCACCACCAAGCCGGCCACGATGTCCACCGGGGCCACGGTCCGCGTCCCGCTGTTCATCGAGCAGGGCGAGTGGATCAAGATCGACACCCGCACGGCCGAGTACGTCGAGCGCGTCAAGAAGTGAGTTCGGACGGTCGGCGGGCGCCCGTCCCGCCGGTCGCGCCGGCCGACGGTGTGGCGCTCGACGCGCGTGGCCTCCGGTCGCGCGCGACGGTGCTCGGCGCCCTGCGCGAGACGTTCGCGGCGCGCGGGTACCTCGAAGTCCCGACACCGGCGCTGGTGCAGTCCCCGGCGATGGAGGAGCACCTACACGCGGTCGCGGCCGACGGCGGGTTCCTCCGGACGTCGCCGGAGTTCGCGCTCAAGCGGGTGCTCGCTGCCGGGCTCGGGCGGATCTACGAGATCGGTCCGTGCTTTCGCGCGCGAGAGCGCGGGGCGTGGCACCGCCGGGAGTTCACGATGTGCGAGTGGTACCGCGCGGGCGGGTCGCTCGAGGACGGCATCGAGGAGACGCTCGGGCTGATCGCGGCGGCCGCGGCGGCGCTCGAGGTGGAGCTGCCGGCGCCGGTCGTGTGCACGGTGCGCGGGGTGTTCCTCGAGCGGACCGGGCTCGATCCGGCGTCCGCGTCCGCGTCCGACCTGTCTGCACACGACGAGAGCTGGGACGACGCGTTCGCGCGCCGGTGGGTCACCGAGGTGGAGCCGGGACTCACCGGCTGCGTCGTGGTGCGCGACTGGCCCGCGAGCCAGGCCGCGCTCGCCCGGATCCGGGACGACGGCCCGTGGCCGGTGGCTGAGCGGTTCGAGGTGTACCTCCACGGGGTCGAGCTCGCGAACGCGTTCTACGAGCTCACCGATCCGGCGGAGCAGCGGCGGCGGTTCTCGTCCGCGAACGCTGCGCGGGTCGCCGCGGGGGAGTCGCCCCACCCGATCGACGAGGCGCTGATCGCCGCGTTGCCGTCGGTGCCCCCCACCGTCGGGGTGGCGCTCGGGGTGGACCGGTTGGTGGCCGCGTTGTGCCGGTGGGACGGGATCGGGCCCGGGCGAGTCGACGGCCCGTCATCCGGTTAGACGCGCCCCGCGGAGGAGTCGTGGAGCTCGCAGGAAAGGTCGCGATCGTCACCGGTGGCGGCCGGGGGATCGGCCGGGCGATCGCGCTGTCGCTGGCCGACGCAGGCGCGAAGGTGATCGTCAGCTACGCCAAGGCAGAGGCCCCCGCGCGGGCGGTCGCGGACGCGACCGGCGGGATCGCGGTCGCCGCCGACATCTCCACCAACGAGGGGTGCCAGGCCCTGATCGACGCCGCGGACACGGTGGGCGGAGTCGACGTGCTGGTGAACAACGCCGGGGTGAACTGGGACGGCCTGGCGATGCGGATGAAGGACGAGCAGTGGGAGGACGTGCTCCGGACCAACGCCGGCGGCGTGTTCCGGATGTGCCGAGCGTCGTTGCCGATCCTGGCGAGGAAGCGCGACGGCGCCATCGTGAACGTCGCCTCGGTGGCCGGGCTGCGCGGCAGCGCGGGTCAGGTGAACTACGCGGCGAGCAAGGCCGCGGTGATCGCCATCACCCGGTCCCTCGCGCTGGAGCTCGCGCGGCGCAACGTGCGGGTGAACGCGGTCGCGCCCGGATTCGTCCGCACCGACATGACCAGCGGCCTCAGTGAGGCGCAGGTCGCGCAGGCGCTCGAGCACGTCCCGCTCGGGCGGATGGCCGATCCCGGAGAGATCGCCCCGATGGTGCGGTTCCTGTGTGGACCCGGCGCTTCGTACGTCACGGGCCAGGTGTTCGTGGTCGACGGCGGCCTCACGGCCTGAGCGCACGTGCGCGATCGCTCGACCGACCACCGACGGTGTTGCTAAGCTGCCTGCGGAGGCCAGGGTGGCCGAGGGCGTGCGGTACCGGTTCCTGTCCGTGGTCGGTGAAGGCGGTTTCGGCCGCGTGTACCGCGCGCGCATCGAGACCGACGAAGGGTTCAACAAGGACGTGGCGATCAAGGTCCTCTCGGACTCGTCGCCTCCGCCGAGCTTGCTGAAGCGGTTCCGTGACGAGGCAAGGATCCTCGGGTTGCTGCGCGATCGCGCGATCGTCTCGGCCGACCCGCCGATCCTGCTGGCGGGGCGGTGGTCGGTGTCGATGGAGTTCGTCGACGGGGCCTCCCTCGGGGCGATGATCCTCCGACGCCCCGTCCCGCCGGGGGTGGCGGTCGAGATCGTGAGCGAGATCGCGCGGGCGCTGCACCACGCGTTCCACCAGGAGGGGCTCGAGGGACAGCCGCTGCAACTGCTGCACCGCGACATCAAGCCGGAGAACATCCAGATCACCCCGTCCGGCGAGGTCAAGATCCTCGACTTCGGGATCGCGCGGGCGAACTTCAAGGATCGAGAGTTCAAGACCCGACACGCGCTCGGCGGCACCCCCGGGTACATCGCGCCCGAGCGCACCCAGGGGATCGAGCTGCCGGTGGGCGACGTGTACTCGCTCGGCGTGGTCCTGCACGAGGCGGTGACCGGGATCCGCCCGCGGTACGCGCCGACCGTGGTGATCCAGAACGGCACGATCGACGCCCCGTCCGAAGACCTGGAGGTCCACCCGAGCCACCTCGAGGACCCGGACCTGATGGAGGTGATCCGGTTGGCGGCGTGGATGCGCGCCGACGAGGCCGACCAGCGCCCCCAGCCGCGAGAGGTCGAGGACTGGTGTCGGCGACTCCGGCAAAAGCTCCCGCCGCCGTACCTGCGCGAGTGGGCGGAGGAGGAGGTGCCCCACCGGACCGACCTCCCTCCGGACGACCTGATCGGTCAGGTCGTCACCGGCGGCAACGTGGGGGTGCTGACGCCGAGCGGGTCGAACACCACCCCGATCACCGACGTGCGCACCACCAACGACACGGGCCTCGGCAGCGGCACCCCGGTGAGCCTGCCGCCGTCGATGGTCACCCCCGGCGCCGAGCGGTCGCGGATGGCGATGGGCGCGGTGCTGGGCGGCGGCGTCACCCTGATCGCGGTGCTGGCGATCGTGATGGTCGTGCTGGTGCTCACGGTGGCCCTGTTCGCGATCGTCGACGCGAACCGCACACCTCCGGCCGCCCCAGCGCCGCGCCCATCGCCATCCGCGACCGCTCGGCGCCGGGGGTGACCATCGACGGCGGCAGGCTCACCGGGGTGCCGCTGCCGAGGCC
>JBEBJC010001188.1:0-2557 GCA_040080105.1 Myxococcota bacterium | reverse complement strand
CGCCGAGCGCACCCGCCGCCGCCCGGTCGTCCAACCCTTCGGGCGGCGCCGACGGCACCTGGACAGGGGCCGGGACCGTCCGCGCACACGCCAACACCATCCACACGTGTGCACCCCCGGCCGGCCGTAACCCCGGTGTATCTCCAGCGCCTGCGCTGGCCCGCGGCGCGGACCGACAGGTGGACATGTCGTACGCCGTCCAGGGAGCGCTGCTTTCGGTCCCCGCGATCGGGTTCGCGTCGCTCGCGTTCGACCTGTCCTGGATCGCCTCGGTCGGCGACGAGCTGCAGAACGCGGCCGACTCGGCGGCGCTGGCCGGCGTCGCCCACCTGACCGAGCCCCGGGACGCGGTGATCGTGGCGCAGCGGTTCGCGTCGATGCACACGGTCGGGATGGAGCCGGTGACGCTGGAGGCGTCCGACGTGGAGATCGGCACCTGGGCCGAGGGCAGGTTCTCGGCCGATCCGGACGGCGACCACCTCAGGGTCACCGGGCGCGCGACCCGCCCGCTGTGGCTGGCGGACATGCTCGGCATCTCCAGCTTCGACGCCACCCGCGAGTCGGTGGCGACCATCCGGAACGAGGTGCTCTGCGGTCTGATCTCGTTGAGCAACGTGGAGCTCAACGGCTCCAGTCAGCTCTCGAGCTACGACTCGACCGATGCGACCGCGCCCACGAACGAGGCGGGAGTCTGCTCGAACCTCACCTCCGTCGCGGTCCAGAACGGCACCAGCGTCGACGGGTCGGTGCTCGCCGGGCCGGGCGGGTCGGTGACGGTGGCGGCGACCGCGAAGGTCACCGGTCGGACGGGGGCGATGTCCCAGGCGATCACCCCACCCCAGGTCGTGAAGCCCGGCACCTACGCCGCGCTGCCCGAGAGCATCACCGTCCCGACCCAGCTGCCGCCGGGCAACTACTATCGGAAAGGGAGCTTCTCGATCAGCCGCAACGGCGCGCTGTACCTGAGCGGGGAGACCCACCTGTACATCGACGGCGACATCAAGATCACCTCGGGTGGGCTCGTGAACACCACCGGCGATCCGAAGTTGTTCTCGGTCGAGGTGATCGGGAAGCACAGCGTGTACGTCGGCACCACGTCGAAGTTCCACGGCTCGCTGATCGCGCCGGAGTGCGAGATGGAGCTGAACAACGGCGCCGCGATGTACGGGTTCTTCGTGGGCAACTACATCCACGTGAACGGGCGCACGGCGGTGTTCCTGGATCGCGCGCTGGCCGAGGACTACCCCGCCGGCGGCACGGCGGCGTTGGTGCAGTGATGGCCCGACGCGCGCGACGCGGCGCGAACGCGATCGAGTTCGCCCTGCTGTTCCCGGTGTTCACCTGGCTGATGACCGGGGTGATCGACTACGGGTGGCTGTTCACCATCCGCTCGGTGGCGGCGCACGCGATCCACGAGGGGGCGCGGGCCGGCGCGGTCACGCTGGTGAAGGACGATCCGGCGGCGGTCGCCACCTCGACGCTGGAGGACCGGCTGAAGCGGTCGGGGTTCTCGCTGTCCACCAAGATCAGCGCGACCGTGGACGGTAAGCCGCCCGACGCGTACGTCCAGGTCGAGCTGTACGTCGAGTTGCAGCCATTGGTGGGGCTGGTGCCGGTGCCGCGCTCGTACACCACCACGGCGGTGATGCGGCTCGAGGATCAGTCGTGAACCGGCGGCGTGCCCTGCGCACCCGCGGGAAGTGGACCCTCCGGCGGGCGCTGCGGGCGGTGTTGCCCTCGGCCCGGACCACCACCACCCTGTTCGCACAGGTGGGCGTGGCCATCGCCGGGGTGTACGGCGTGGCCGCGCTGATCGAGCAGTATCAGCGCGCGCTGCGGGACGTGCGGCGCGCGGTGTACGCCGAGATCGACATCGCCGTCCCCACGCGAGATCTGCCGGTCGGCACGACCATCCTGCCCGACGATCTGCACGTGGTGACGTTCCGCCCCGAGTACCTGTCGGACGAGGCGATCACCGACCTGAACGCGCTGGTGGGGCGGGTCGTGTCGGAGCGGATCCTGGAGGGCGACGTGGTGCGCGAGGAGCGACTGGCGCCGATCGGGCGCGGCGTCGGCATCCACGCGGTGATCCCCGACGGCATGCGCGCCACCACCATCGACCTGGAGAACGCGGAGTTCGTGTCGAGTTGGCTGTTGCCGGGCGACACGGTGGACGTGATCTGGACCCTGATCGACCACAGCGGCGACGTGCACTCGGTGACCCAGACCGTGTTGCAGGCGGTCCGGGTGGTCGCGGTGGACGACGTGCTCGACCAATCACTGACCCGCAGCCTGCGGTTCCGCCATCGGATCACCTTCGCGCTGTATCCGGAGCAGGCCGAGGTCCTCGCCCACGCCTCGACCTCGGGACGGCTCCGGTTCGCGCTGCGGTCGGTCCTCGACACGGACGAGGTCGGCACCCAGGCGACCACCACCAGCACGTTGATGCTGCGCTGACGGCGGCGCGTCGAACTGTATCGGATCCCCATGTCGGATCCCCTATCGGATCCGTGTCGGCTGGGTGACGGAGCGCGACGCCCCTCCCCCGCGATCCCCT
>JBEBJC010001187.1:0-2559 GCA_040080105.1 Myxococcota bacterium | reverse complement strand
GCCCAGCAAGGTTCAGGATCCGTGTTTCCCAAACTAGGCATTGCCAATTCGCCCCCTAGGGTAGGTTACCGGAACCACCACGGAGGGCCTACCCCATGTTCCTGCGTACCTTCCCCGTTCTCCACGTGCGCCTCGACGCCACCTCGGTCACCGAGATGTTCCGGCCGCTGACGAAGTGGTACCACACCACCGAGGCGCTCACCGTGCTGTCGACCGTCCTCGTGCTGTCCAACAAGAACGGCAACTTCCAGTGCCGCCTCGGGATCCAGACCGCGACGGTCGTGACCGACGACGCGAACAACCCCCTCAACCCCGCGAGCGCGCCCACCCAGGTCAGCACCGCCCCGAATCGGTCCCTCCTCCGGTTCGACCCCAACGGGGCGACCGACGGGAACATCGACGCCGCGATGTACTTCCGGATCGGCGTGTTCTACTCCCTCTCCAGTGGGAGCACCCCCGCGCAGGGCGACGTGCGGCTCGAGGGCCTCTCCTGGCGTTGAGCCGAGCTAGAATCCTCTGGAGGACCGGATGGCCCCACGCCTCGACATCGCCACGATCCCGCCCGGGCACCACGACGTGCCGGGGGACCACACGTCGGACGCGACGCTGAACTCACCGAGCTTCTCGCTGAGCGTCTATCAGCGACGGACCGCTCACGTCCTGGCCAGCGCTTCCGCCTGGGATCTGGCGGGCAACCGCAACTTCGCAACCGAGGTCGACGAAGATGGCCTCCCGGTTCCACCTGTCGAAGACCGCCACCATGAGCCAGACCATCAGGAATCTCGCGGGGTAGAGAGCCCTGCCTGCACGGAGCACTCCGAGGAAGGGAACGAGCGGGGCGCGTCGGATAGCCGGTGCGCCGACGACTGCACGATGTGTTCAACCGCAACCAGCCACGCCAAGAAGGCGAAGGACGAGGACGGAGCTGGCTCCACCCCGACGCCGTTCGGAACAATGGCCCGAGCCCACCCCGAGATCGTCAATTGGATTTGCGGTGAATCGGGTGGAAATCCCTTTCCGTGGGAGGGCTGGGAGGCCTACTACGGCGACGAGGGTGACCCCGGAACCGGTGCCACTGCGGATCCGCCATGCAACGGGGACGGGACTCACACCTCGGACGAGGACCTCGGCACACCCGAGGATGAAACCACCACGCCTGCCGATGCCACGGAAGTAGAGCACGGTGCCGGTGAGACGGGCACCTACGGCCACCAGACCTCGGCTGACACCGACAATTGGTACCTGTCCTCCGATTTCGAAGATACCTACGATCACTTCGAGGGATCGGATGACCCTGACAGTGTCGACATCAAGGACGACGCCGTCATCATCACCGACCCGAAGGTGGATGAGGGCGGTGGTGACGACACTCCGGAACATCCGGAGCCACATGTTCTACTTGCGAATCTCGGAACCGTCGGTCCATACGTGGTTCCAATCGTGCTTGCCGGTGGTGACGGCCCTGGGCCTGTGCTTGACATCGTCGCCCTGGGCGTGGCGGTGGGAATCTGGATCGCCTTGAAGCTCGCTGATCGGCCGGTGACCGATCCGCCGGATGCCGGTGACACCGGTGAAGAGCCAGGCTCCGACTTCGGAATGGGTGAGAACCCCATGGAGACCGACCTCAGCGAAGTTGAGGACGTCGAATGGTGCACCCTCCCCAGCAAACCCTGGGTCGCGTGCTGGAAGGATCCAAAGGGAAAACTCGACGAAACCAACATCGGCATCCGGTACCATTACGACATGATTCAACCGTGTAAGCCAAAGGACTCCGAGTGCCTGTGACCCGCGCCCCTGACGGGCCGGTGAGCTTCAGTGGACTGGCTCGCCTCGCGGCCCTTCCCGATGGGGACCTGCTCGCGTGTGGGACGGAAGGGCTTGCCATCCTTCGGGTCTCGGAGATGCGATGGGAAGGCCCGCTCCCTCTCTTGGGCCGTAGGGTCGACCTGCAGGCAGCTCCGACGGTTACCGACGCCGGTGCCCTTGTCCCAGGCTTCCTGCCCGACCCTGGGCTCGTCGTGAGATGGAGGCCCCTATCGGTCGCAGACTTGCCTCCGGCTGATGAACCAAGAGAACAAGCCACCGCCGTCGGGTATGGATCATCGGTGTTCGTGTGCGGAGGGACTCGTCCAGGCTCCATCGATGGGCAGGTCGGGATCACCGCGGACGTGGAGTGCCTCGACCTCGAGCGCCGTACCCGGCGTCGTGTCGCATCGATGCCGAGCCCAAGGAGTTGGGCAGAGGCGGTCCGAGTGGCTGGCAGGGTGGTCCTCTGCGGGGGTACCACGCGCCTTCCGGAGGAGTTGCTGTCGGTGGACGTTTACGAGGTGACGTCCGATCGATGGAGGAGCACCAGGCCGCATTGGCCCCCGCCCGCGATGCCCGACCCGGCGACCTTGGCTGGCATGCGGAACGCCATGGCGAGAGACTTCGGCCCGCTCGGGATTGCCGTGCCGCCCTCGGACCAGGGGCCGCCCGTGCCCAAGTGGGTGGCGCCGGTCGCCCTGAGCGGAGGCTCCGTGCTGCTCACGCTCGTGGCCCAGTGCTGGGACATGAGCC
>JBEBJC010000176.1:0-11816 GCA_040080105.1 Myxococcota bacterium | reverse complement strand
GCTCGTACTACGGCGGGACCAGCGGTGGTGGCGGCGGCTCCGGCGGGTGATCCGGGCGCGCCGGCTCACCGGCACGCGTTGTCGCTGAAGGGCGTCTCAGGTCTCCTGGGGCGCCCTTCGTCGTTCGTGGGTCCTGCGGCGCTCGTCGCGCGTCAGGGGTCGTACGGGCAGGCCCGGTCCGACGCGAGGATGCCCACGCGCAGGTCGTAGCAGCCGGGCTCGTCGCTCGGCTGCGCCCGGATCGTCCAGGTGTCGCCGTCGTAGTCGACGGTGAAGCTCGCCTCGTCCGCGCGCCACCACTCGCCGCCGTACTCGTTCGCGTCGACCGGCTCCAGCGGACCCCACCAGTCGTACCAGGCAGTCCCCTCGGTCTGGGAGTCGTCGGTCTCGAGGAACAGGTTCAGGTCCTGCACCTCGAGGTGCCACCACCGGTTCGTCACGTCTTCGAGCGGGATCGACGACGCGGGCGCGCAACCGAGCCACCAGGCGAACATCCGACCTCCCGCGGTCCTTGTCGGCACCACGGCCGCCGGTTGTCGGGAACGGACGGTATCGCACCGGTTAAGCGGGGGGCGCGGGAGGCTCCGTGCAGTACGATGTGTTCTTCTCGATCTGCCAAACGCCGGTCTCCGGATACACACCGTCCGAAGCCGTGATGTTCCGGAACTTCTTCGATCAGGTGAAGGCGGCGGACGAGCTCGGCTACGGGGTGGCGTGGGTCGCGGAGTCGCACCTGTCGAGCCAGGTGCAGAAGGGGAACCCGAACCCGGTGATCCCGCACTGGGAGGGCGAGGTCGGCCTCAACGTCGATCTGCTGCAGCTCGCGGCGCAGGTGTTCTCGCGCACCAAGCGGATCGAGGTCGGCTCCGCGATCATGAACATCGTGTGCAACGGCGGACCGGTCGCACACGCCGAGCGGGTCGCCGCGTTCCTCGCCCTGCACGGCCTCGATCCGGCCGAGAAGCGGCGGATCCACGTCGGGTTCGCCGCCGGCCGGTTCGACTTCATGAACCGGGCGTACGGGATCGGCCCGCGCGACGGGATGGAGGCCGCGGCGTGGGGGCCCCTCAAGGGCCAGCTGTTCCGGCGCGCCGCCGAGGTGTTCGTGCGGCTGCTACGGGGCGACGTGCTCGCGAGCAGCGACGTCCCCCCGATCGTGCTCACGCGGGAGCTGTTCCGCACCGACGCCGAGTGGGACAACGTCCGTCGGCTGGCCGGGACCTCGGGCGACGCGATCGAGGTGCCGCCGTTCTACGTGTTCGAGCGGCTGAAGATCGTGCCGCAGGAGTTCCGACGCGACCTGTTGAACCTGGTCGTGGGCTCGCACGACCCCGGCGTACAGGAGGAGCTGAACCGCTGGATGCCGGTGCAGGTGTTCAACCTGTCGATCACCCGGCGCGAGGTGATCGAAGACACCCACCGGCGGCTCGCGGCGGCGTACCACCCGTCCGGCGGCGCGTGGGGCCGCGGGCACATGCCCCGCACGGTGTTCGTGTTCCTGAACCAGCAGCCGGGGCTCACGTCCGACCAGCGGTGCGCCGCGGCGCAGTCGGAGGCTCGCGCAGCGCTGTCGGCGTACTGGAAGGCGCTCGACGGTACCATCGACCCGAAGAAGGTCGGCGAGGCGTCCGACAACGCGCTGGTCGGCGACGCGGAGCAGGTGGCGCGCCAAGCCCGCGAGCGGTTCGACCCGAACGACCGGCTGATGTTGTGGTTCGACTTCTTCAACCACGACAACACGCGGGTGATCGAGAACATGACCGCGTTCCGCGACGAGGTGATCCCCCGGATCGAGGCGCGTTGATGGAGATCGCGCTCGCGGGGTACGTGTGGTTCGCGCCGGGACAGCCGGCCGGCGGGGCGTGGGTGGTGGTGACCGACGAGGGCCGCCCGGTGGCGGCGGCGCACGCGGGGGCCGACGGCGCGTTCCTCATCCCCGGCCTGCCGGCGAGCGGAGCCGTCACGGTGCGGGCGATCGACTCGACCTTCGGCACCGGCGCGGCGGTCGTGCCGCTGCCCCCCGCCGGGCCCGTCGAGCTCACGCTCGGCAACGGCGAGTGCCAGCTGTTCTACGACCTGCCCGACCCGCGGTGGCTGGTGACCGAGGAGATGCTCGGCAGCTGGGGCGTGGAGCCGCTCGAGCCCGTGTGCCCCGGGTGCCCGACGTACCGGTGGTTCTGGGACCGCCCGGGGCTCACGCCGGTGTTGGCGCGGCTCGACTACACCCCCGACGGCGTGATCTCGACCGTCCGGTACCGCGCCGAGGACGGGTGGGTGGAGCGGGTCGCGGTGCTCCCGCCGCGGCGGGCGGCCCGCCTCGACGCGGCGTTCTGGTCGTCGGGCTTCTGGCAGCTCGAGCACGCGTCCACCCCGTGTGAGCAGGGCGGCTCGGAGTGGACGATCGAGGCCACCGCCACCCCCGGGTACCGCGCGGTGTACCGCACCGACCCGGTGGGCACGCCGATCGCGTACCTCGGGCGCAGGTGGGTGAAGGTCGTGCGGCTGCGGGTGCGCCGGCGCGACCTCCGCTGAGGTTCACCGGCCCCGCAGCCGTCGCTCGAGGAGTCGACGGTCCGGGTCGTTGGTCACCAGCTCGAGCGCGCGTCGGAGATCCGCTCGGCCATCGCGCCCGACACGCTCGAGCAGCTCGGCGCGCGCCGCGAAGAACAGGTGGTAGCCCTCGAGGTTCGACTCGAGCGAGGAGAGGGCATCGAGGCCGGCCGGCGCTCCGTCCCGCATCGACAGCGCGATGGCTCGGTTCAGCGCCACCACTGGGGACCGCTGCAGGTGGACGAGGGCGTCGTACAGCTTCACGACTGCGTCCCAGTCGGTGTCCTCCCACGAGGGTGCGGTGATGTGCACCGCGGCGATCTCCGCCTGCAGGACGTACGGGCCTGGCCGACCCAACGAGCGAGCGCGGTGGAGGGCGATCAGACCCTCGCGGACGAGCCGGCGATCCCACTGCGCTCGATCCTGCTGCGCCAGCAGGACGGGTGCACCGTCCCCGTCCACGCTGCGCGAACGGGCCGACGTGAAGGCCGCCAGGGCCACGAGCCCGAACACCTCCGGGTGCTCGGGCATCAGGTCACCGAGCAGGTGACCGAGCCGGAGCGCCTCCTGCAACAGGTCCGAGCGCGTCAGCTGGCCGTCGGAGGCCGTGTGGCCTTCGTTGATCAGCGCGTACACGACCCCGAGGACGGCTCCCACTCGTGCGGGGAGCTCGGCTTCGGTGGGAGGCTCGTACCCGCGGCCGCTCTGGTGGATCGTTCGCTTGGCCCGTAGGATCCGCTGCGAGATCGTGTTCTCGGACGTCAGGAACGCACGCGCGATCTCGGCGGTCGAGAACCCCACGACGACCTTCAGGGTCAACGCGATGCGGCTGTCGAGCCCGAGCGCCGGGTCGCAGCAGGTGAACAACAGGCGCAGGTAGTCGTCGACGAGCACGTCCACCGGATCGGCTGCGCTCGTGTGATCGACGGCCGTGAAGGCGAGCTCCTCCAGGTGAGCGGCGGCGCGCTTCCTGTGCCGGATGGCGTCGAGCGCGACGCGCCGCGCAACCGTCGTCAGCCACGCGGCGGGGTTCGACGGAACCCCCCCTGCCCAGGCGCGGATCGCCGCGAGCGCCGCCTCGTGGACCGCATCCTCGGCGAGATCGAGGCTTCCGCACAGCGGCAGGACACTGGCCACGATGCGCGGGCGCTCCCGGCGGAGCGTGAGCTCGAGCGCTGGATTCAGCTCCGCCACAGCTCTCGAACCTCGAGCCGACCGTGTACGGCGTACGGTGACCGAGCCGCCCAGTCGACCGCGTCCTCGAGCGCCGAGAGGCGGAGGAAGAACAGCCCTCCCAGGACTTCCTTGCTCTCGAGGAACGGCCCGTCGAACGTTCCTCGTCCCTCCTCCCACGGGTCGGGTGCGCGGAGCCGCACGCCGCCGAGGAACGAAGCCGTGACCTCGGCGGACTCTCGGTCGATGTGGTCCATCAGCGTGTTCCAATCGTCGATGGAGGCCGCCCTCCCGAGCACGGCGAACCCGAACACCCTCCCAGTTCGGGCCCGTGGATCTTCGGGGGCGCGGCCCTTCGTCACCTCGCGCACCTCGACGTGGTCGGTGGGCAACACCGGGCACTCGGAGGCCAGGAGCTTCGCCTCGTCGAGTGTCGACGCACGGACCCAGTAGTAGAGCGCGAGGCAGCGTCCGTCGTCTGCGTAGGGCCCTCGGTCGACGCCGACCTCACCGGTCGTCGTACGGCCCACCCGACGGCCTTCGTCGCTCGGCCGCAGCCGACCGGAGCCGCGCGACCGGCCATCGCGGTGGAGGCGCTCGCCGTACCGGCTCTGTGCAGAGAGGAGCTCGGCCATCGCGCGTGGCGCTTGCGCGAGATGCGCGCGCTCGTCCTCGTGCACCAGCACGAGGTACTCACCCATGGCTCGCAGCCTCGAACGCGTCGGGTTGTGGGACGCCCGACACGATCCGCGCGCGCAGGTTTCGTGTCAGCAACGTCGCCCATCCGCCGGAACAGGCCTCGTAGCACCCGAACGACGGCCGGAGCCCGGAGTGGGTGAACCTCAGGTACGTACCGGATCCACGGGGCTCGAGCTCGAACACGAGCTCGGTCTCGCGCCACTCGTCGGGCTTGTCGACGAACGAGAGGTGCGCGTGGGTCACTCGCCACGCGACCCTCCGACCGGGGACGTGGTCGACGACCCGCTGGGTGGAGTCGTGTAGGTCGGCGTATCGGTACCGGAACTCGGCGCCGACGCGGTCGGCGGTCCCGTCGATCGTTCCGGACCACCAGGAACCAACGTCGACGATGGCCTCGAACACCCGGTTCGGCTCGGCGTCGACCGTCATCGTGATCGAGAGATCTGCGTTCGTCATGTCGCTCTCCTCGTACGGACGACGCCCCACACGAATCGAATCCGACATCGCGCCGTTCGATTCCGCAGGACGAGTCCCCCGTCGAGGTCTACACGCTCGCGGCGCATGCCCGTTCGACGTCGTCGACCGACTTCGGGATCCCGTCGGTGAGCACGTCCGGCGCGCCGTCGGTGACCAACACGTCGTCTTCGATCCGCACCCCGATCCCGCGCAGGTGCGCCGGCGCCTCGAGGTCGTCGGGGTCGATGTACAGCCCCGGCTCGACCGTCAGCACCATGCCCGGCGCGAACGCGCGGGTCGCGCCGTCTCGGCCGGCCCAGCCCACGTCGTGTACGTCGAGCCCCAGCCAGTGGCTCGTGCCGTGCATGTAGTACCGCTTGTACGCCTCGTCGGCGATCCGCTCCTCGACCGTGCCCTGCAGCAACCCGAGCGCGATCATCCCCTCGGTCAGCACCCGCACGGTCACGTCGTGGACCTCCCCGAACCGCCCCCCCGGCCGGCAGCGCTCGATCGCGGCCAGCTGCGCCCGCAGCACCCACTCGTACACGTCGCGCTGGGCCGGGCTGAACCGGCCGGACACCGGGAACGTGCGGGTCACGTCGGCGGTGTACCACGACACCTCACACCCGGCGTCGAGCAACACCAGGTCACCGTCGGCCAGCTGGGACCGGTTCGTGTGGTAGTGAAGCACGGTGGCGTTGGGCCCGCTCGCGACGATCGGCACGTACCCGGGGCCGGTGCTGCCGGCGCGCCGCCACAGGTGCACCAGATCCGCCTCGATCTCGTACTCCCACATCCCGGGTCGCGCCCGCGCCATCGCCAGCCGGTGACCTTCGCCGGTGAGCGCGGCCGCCGCTCGCATCCGCTCGAGCTCGGTGGGGGACTTCACCATCCTGAGTTCGTCGAGCATCATCCGATGCAGATGGAACGTCTCGGGCGCGGACAGGCCAGTGGTGCGCGCCTGCTTCGCCGCGCGCGCGATGCCGTTCCACACGAGCGCGTCGTGTTCGGGGTCGACCCCGGCCTCGAAGTGCAGCGCGCGCACCCCTTGGAGCAGCTTCGGCAGGTGGGTCGCGAGGTCGCCGATCGGGTGGGCGACGTCGGCGCCGAACTTCGCGCGCGCGCCGTCCGGGCCGTCGCGGCGGCCGGTCCACACCTCGCGCTCCTTGTCCTTGGGCTGGACGAACATCGTGAACGGCTGCTCGCCCGGGCGGAGGAACACCGCCACCTCCGGATCTTCCCACCCGGTCAGCCACCACACCATCGACTGTGGGCGGTACGCGTACTCGGAGTCTCCGTTGCGGACCACCTCCGGCGCGCCGAACACCAACACGGCTTCGTCCGGCGCGAGACGGTCCAGCACCCGCTGGCGATGGGCAGCGAATTCTTGGTCCTCGGACTCCGTCCTGCGGATATCCAGTGTCACCGCGACCTCCCGTCGTCGGGTAACGTGCATGGAACCGCGTCGCTGCAACACCCGGTTGCGAGGTTGGGCGACCGGCTTACAGTGGGCCGAGGAGGGGCGATGGAGAGCTTCCGGATCGACGGCAACAGCGTCCGGAACTATGCCATCCACGTGGAGGAGGTCGGCGACCCCACGCCGGACCTGATCCGCACCCTGGTCGAGATCGACCTGCAGACGTTCGCCGAGTCGACGTTCTCGACCTACACCGCGATCGCGTTCCTCAAGAGCGGGCGGGTGTTCCTGCTGCGCGCCGACGACGTGGTGATCGGCACCTGCGTGTGCTACCGCTCGTGGGTGCACCCGGAGGAGGTCACCCTGCTCGCGATGGGGATCCGACCCGGGTGGCGCGGTCGCGGGCTCGGGCAGAAGTTCATCGGGGGGGTGCTCGACGGCCTGCGCGCCGGTGGCATCGCCGCGGTGAACCTGCTCGTGGGCGCCGACAACCGGCGCGCGATCAAGGTGTACACCGACGTGGGGTTCGTCCCCGGCGACGAGTGCATCATCGAGCCGCAGAGCGGCGACGTGCTGCTCACGCTGCGGGCCGTGTTGCGCTGATCACTCGTCGGTCGGGTAAGCGTCCTGCTCGAGCTCGTGGGTGAGCCACCGCACCGCCTCGTCGACGTCGCTCGTCTTGTGCACGAGCTTCACGTCTTCGGGAGACACGGTGCCGAACTCGGCCATCGCCTCGAGGTTCATCACCTTGTCCCAGTACTCCACCCCGAACAGCAGGATCGGCAGCCGCTTCTTGATCTTGCCGGTCTGCACCAGGGTCAGGGTCTCGAACAGCTCGTCCATCGTGCCGAAGCCGCCGGGGAAGATCACCAACGCCTTACACGGGTACAGGAACCAGTACTTCCGAGTGAAGAAGTAGTGGAACTCGAACGCCAGATCCGGCGTGACGTACGGGTTGACCCCCTGCTCGAATGGGAGCGAGATCCCGAGGCCGACGCTGCGGCCGCCCGGAGACTCCGACGCCCCGCGGTTGCCGGCCTCCATGATGCCGGGCCCGCCGCCGCTCGCGATCAGGTACTTGCGGCCGCCGGTGCGCTCGGTGCTCCAGTCGGTGAGCTTGCGCGCGAGCTCCCGGGCGGCGTCGTAGTACTTCGACATCCGGGACGCGATCTGCGCCTTGCGCACGGCGAGCGCGAGCACCGGGTCGTTCGGCGCGCCGGCGAGGGCCGACTCGGCGTCGGCGAGCATCTGGCGAGCCTCGTCGCCGGCGCGGCAGCGGGCCGACCCGAAGAACACGATCGTGTGGTGCACCCGGTGGCGCATCAGGCGCTGGCGGGGCTCCTCGTACTCGCACAGGATCCGGATGTGCCGGGCGGCGGGGGAGTTGAGGAACTCGAGGTTCTTGTAGGCCTTGGGCGGCACCTGGTTCATCGGGCGTCCGGAGCGGTGAGGGAAGAGAGCAGGAGGTGTTCGGCGTCGCCGAGCGCGCCTCGGAAGGTGGCCCCGGCCGCGCGGGGGTGACCCCCGCCGCTCGGGTGGAGGCGGTGCGCGAGGGCTGCCACGTCGACGCCGCCGCGCGACCGAAGGCTGTACTTCACCACGCCGGGCGCCCGCTCGAGCAGCAGCGCGGCGACCTCGGTGCCGTCGGTGTTCAACAGGGCCTCGACCACGCCTTCGAGGTCCCCGTCGACCAGGGTGGAGTGGGCCTCGTGGGGGACCCGCCCGACACACACCGGCCCGGATGCGGCGGGGTGGAACGTGGCGCTGGCGAGCACCTGGCCCATCACCCGCAACCCCGCCGGGCTCCGCTCGGCCAGGACCCGCACCGCGATCGCGCACGCGTCGATGCCGGTGGCCAAGAGCTCCGCTGCGAGGTGGTGCGTCTCGGGGCCGGTGTTCGCGTGCCTGAACCCGCCGGTGTCGAACACGAGCCCGGTGTACAGCAGCTCGGCGAGCTCGCGGTCGAGCGGGACGCCCCACCGGCGGAGCCCGCGGAGCAACATCCCGCAGGTGCTCTCGGTGGAGGGCTCGAGCCACCAGTGGGTGTAGCCGTCGGGCCGGGTCGAGCCGTGGTGGTCGACGATGCCCCGCAGCTCGGCCTGGTCGAACCGCCGCTCGACCTCCGGGTGCAGGCGGTGGCGGTCCCCGTCGAGCACCACCACGGCGTCGTACCCGTGGTCGAGTTCGTGCTCGGCGACCATCTCCACGGTGGGGCCGAGCCAGCGGTACCGCGGCGGCACCGCCCCCGCGACCGTGACCTCCGGCCCGCCCGGGCGGCGCAGCACCCGCGCGAGGGCCAGGCACGCGCCGATGCTGTCCCCGTCCGGCGCGACGGGACCGGTCAACAACACCCGCCGCCGGCGCGCCAACGCGTCGACGATTTCGCGCCCCGCGTCCATGTCAGTCGGACGACAACAGGGCGTCGAGCTCGTCCAACGACGGTGGTTCGGCCTCGGCCGAGCGGACCGTACCGGGCTCGTCGTCGTCGGCGTCGGCGTCGGACTCGGCGTCGGAGTCGACTTCCCCCGGCTTTGCGTCGGCGTCGCCCCGCTTCTTCCGCCGCCGCCGCCGCTTCTTCTTCGAAGCGCCCTCTGCCGGCTCGGTCGACGCGTCTGGGGGGGCGTCCACCGTGACCGCCGGCGCCGGGCCGGTCACCAGCAACGAGTCGAGGTCGAGGTCGTCGGTCCCCTCGGACCGCCGCTCGCCGCCCCTGGGCTTCCGATCCCGGTCGCGGTCGCGGTCGCGCTTGTCGCCGCCGCGTCGCTCACCGCGATCGCGCTCCTTCTTCGCGAGCTTCTCGTTCCGCTGCTGGATCAGCTCGCCGATCGAGTCCACGTCGGACATCGCCGCTCGCCGCTGGCGGTCCCACTGGAAGAACGCCCGGAGGGCGGCCGCGAGCAGCGCCTCGCCGTCGGGGCGGTCCTTGAGCGCGCGCACCGTGGGGAGGTACGACTCGAACACGAGAGAGCCCATCGCGTCGCGGATCTGACGGGCCTGCCGGTCGACCCGGTACCGCACCGCGGTGTCGGCGTCGGGCAGCGGCCGTACGGTGAACTTCAACCCGTGGCGGGTCTCGAGCGCCTTGCGGGTCTGCAGGTCGGTGCCGCCGACCAGGCTGATCGCCACCCCCTTCTTCCCGATCCGCCCGGTGCGCCCGGTGCGGTGCAGGTACACCGCGGCGTCTTGCGGGAGACTGTAGTTGATCACGTGCGACAGATCCGAGATGTCGATCCCGCGCGCCGCCACGTCGGTCGACACGAGGAACTTCACCTCGCCGGCCTTCACCTTCTTCATCACTTGGGTGCGGCGGCCCTGGGACAGCTCGCCCGACAGCAGCTGTACGTCGAGCCCCTGCCGGTCGAGGAACGAGGCGACGGTCGCCGTGTCTTCGCGGGTGTTGCAGAAGATGATGGCCGAGTGCGGGTCCTCGATGTCGATCAGGAACAGCAGGGCGCGGATCTTGTGCAGATCGGGCGTGGTCTCATACACCACGTGCTCGATCAGCGAGACGTTGTCGGCGTCGGTCGACAGTCGGAGGTTCTCGGCGTCCTTCAGGTAGGTGTCCGCGAGCCGGCGCGTCTCGTCCGAGATCGTGGCCGAGAACAACAACACCTGCCGGCCGGCGGCGGTGGCGTCGAGGAGGGTGGTCACGTCCTCGAAGAACCCCATCGACAACATCTCGTCGGCTTCGTCGAGCACGACCATCCGGCACTCGGACAGGTCGAGGTTGCCGCGGCGGAGGTGGTCGAGGATCCGGCCCGGGGTGCCGACCACCAGCTCGGACCCGCGCCCGAGCGCGTCTTCCTGCGGTCCCATCGCGAGACCGCCCACCAGCACCGCGAGGTTCACGTCGCGGTACTTGGCGATCGCCGAGCACTCTTCGCCGATCTGCTGCGCCAGCTCCCGGGTGGGCGCCAGCACCAGCGCGAACGGCTTGCGCGACCCGGCGGGGGCGCGCTCGACCATCGGGACCCCGAACGCCGCGGTCTTCCCGGTCCCGGTCTTCGCCCGCACCAACATGTCGCGGCCGGCGAGCACGGGCTCGATCGTCGCCGCCTGAACCGGGGTCGCCGTGACGTAGCCGAGCTCGGTGATCCCCTGGAGCACTTCGGGCGACACCGGGAAGTCGGCGAACCGGCGGTCGCTCACGTAGTCGGAGCCGGTGGGGACGTGCGGCTCGGGTTCGGCCGGGTCGCCAACGGGCGAGGTCGGATCGGTGGACGACATCGGGGAGAGCTCTCCAGCGACCGCGGACGGTCGAGCGGGGGCATAACCGGCGGACCTGCTGCCGCCCACGGTCAGAACCGGAGGAGCGCCGTCTCGACGCCGAGACCCGGGCCGAACGCGGCGACGACCCCGAACGTGCCCGGCTCGGGGTCCAGCTGGTCGAGCGCCTCGGCCAGCACGAACAAGATGGTGGGCGAGCTCATGTTGCCGTGGTTGCGCAGGACCCTGCGGGTGGGGACGAGCTGGGCGTCCGACAGGCCCAGGGCGCGTTGCGCCGCGTCCACGATCCGCGCGCCGCCCGGGTGCACGCCCCACAGAGCGATGTGGCGTCGCTCGAGTCCGTTCCGTTCGAGCAGCGTGTCGACGACCCCCGCTACCGACGCGGCGACGTGGTCCGGGATCGACGGATCCAACACGATCCGGAACCCCTCCGCGCCGAGCGAGAACCCGAGCGCGTCGATGTGGGCGTAGTCGAACGCGGATGCGAAGTCGACCAAGGCCGGACCGGGCGCGTCGGTCGACAGGATCACCGCGGCGGCTCCGTCGGCGAACAGGGTGGAGGCGACGATGTTCTGCGGATCGGGCGACCCGGTGAAGCACGCGCTGCACACCTCCACCGCGACCGCCGCTCCGACTGTACCGGGTCGGCGCGCGACGTGGTCCGCAGCCACGCGGAGCAGCGGGATCGCGGCGTGGCAACCGATGTTGTTGAAGTGGAACCGATCGAGATCGGGTCGCATCCCGAGCTGGTGCGCGAGCAGCAGGTCGAGCCCGGGCGTGGCGTACCCGGTGACGGTGGTGACCCCGATCAGGTCGAGGCGGTCGGCGGGGGCGCCGTACGCGGTGAGGGCGTCGGTCAGGGCGCGGCTCGACAACAGCGTCGCCCCGTCGCGCCACGCGGCGTTGGTCTCGGTCAGGGTGCGGGGCGTCCGGTACGTGTCGGGGTGTACGTACAGCGACCGGGTGCGGATCGCCGAGTCGAGCAGCAAGCGCTCGAGCAGGGGCGTGGGCTCCCACGGCGAGTAGTCGCGCAGCTCGACCTGGGTGAACGCGCGCTCCGGGACCGCGCGCCCGATCGCGCCGATCCGCGCGAACGGACCGTCACGCATCGGCCACCCCCCGCCCGGCCGCGCGCAGGCGCACGCCCTCGCCGCGCAACACCACTCGCCCCTGCGCGTCGCGGCCGACCACGGTCGCCCGGAGCTCGCGCGCGGGCCTCGGCACGGTGACGCCGAGGCCGTCGGGGAGGACGGCCGCGGTCTCGATCCGGACCACGTCGGCGGGGGCGCCGTGG
>JBEBJC010001186.1:0-2561 GCA_040080105.1 Myxococcota bacterium | reverse complement strand
ACTGGCCCTGGTACTCGTGGGCTCCGGTCCTCGGCAGCGTGGTGACGAGCGACGTGCACCGCGGGCGGTGCAAGATGAACTTCTCCGGGTGGGACGGCCCGAACGAGGAGGCGTGGGAGGCCCCGGAGAAGGTGCGTGAGGGAGAGATGCCGCTCGGCGCGTACGCGGCCGCCCACGGAGACGCGAGGTTGACGCCGGAGGAGCGGGAGCAGCTCGCCGTGGGGTTGGCGGCCACGTTCGATCGAGACCCGCCGAGGGACGGGGAGGCGTGTGACGACTGACCCCCGCCCGCCGACGGTGCCGACGGCTCGGCACATCGGATAGAGCCGTTCGGGGGTCGGTCGCTGTTGGAGCTCGCAGGGGGAGTCCGGGTCGATGTCGAGCGGCGGGTCGTCGAGCGCACCGACGGCCGGCGCGACCGGCTGACCGCGCTCGAAGCGGCGGTGTTGGCGTACCTGTGGGACCGCGCCGCTCCGGTGACCCGCGACGAGCTGCTCACCGAGGTGTGGGGGTACGCGCCGGGCGTGCTCACCCGGGCCGTCGACAGCACGATCCACCGCCTGCGGACGAAGATCGAGGTCGATCCTGCGGCCCCCGAGCTGCTGTTGACCCTTCACGGCAGCGGGTACCTGCTCGTGCGCGCGGCCGCCCCTGTGCCCGAGGCGCGGGTGAACGTGCCGCGCGAGGAGCCGACGCCGGTACACCCGCTCGGGCAACATCGGATCGACCTGGCGCGGGCGCGGGTCGAAGGCCCCGACGGGGCGGTCCCGCTGACCAGCAACGAGATCGCCGTGCTGTCCGCACTGATCGACGCCGCGGGGGCGGCGGTCGACCGAGACGCGCTGCAGCGAAGGGTGTGGGGCACGGCGGCGGGCCGCGCGCTCGAGAGCACCGTGTCGCGGCTGCGGCGGAAGATCGAGCCCGACCCGTCGCACCCGCAGCACCTCGTCACCACCGCGGCGGGGTACCGGCTCGAGCGCGGCGCCGAGCCGGCTCCGGTGTCGGAGCCGCCCGCGTCGACCCTCCCTGGAGAGGTCGACGCGCGGTTCGGGCGCGAGGCCGAGGTGGAGGCGATCGTCGACCGGGCCACTCGCGGCGACCGGGTGATCACCCTGGTGGGGCCCGGCGGGGTGGGCAAGACCCGCCTCGCGGTCGCCGCGGCGCAGGCGCTCGAGCGGAGCGGCCGGAGCGCGCGGTGGGTCGACCTGTCCGAGGTGCGGTCGGCCGAGCGGATGGTCGCCGCGGTGGAGCTGGCGCTCGGCCTGCGCCCGGCGGGGCTCGAGCCGCTGGTGCGCGCGCTCGGGTCACTCGGGCCGAAGGTGGTGGTGCTCGACAACCTCGAGCAGCTGCTCCCCGAAGGGGCTGCGGTGGTCGGCGCGCTCGCCGCCGCTTCGGCCGAGGGGGTGTGGCTGGTCACGAGCCGGCTCCCGCTCCGGATCCGCGGTGAGCGACGGTTCCCCGTGGGGCCGCTGCCGCCCGAGGACGCCGCCGACCTGTTCGTCGACCGCTCGGCTCGCCCGCCCGGTCCGGCGGAGCGCGCGCTCGTGCTGAGCCTGGTGGGCGCGCTCGACGGTCTCCCGCTCGCGGTCGAGCTGGCGGCGGCCCGCACCGCTGCGCTGTCGGTCGCCGAGATCGGTCGCCGGGCGCACGAGTCGCTTCGGCTGCTCACCACCACCGATCCGACCCGCCCGGGGCGGCACCGCAGCCTGCGGGCCTCGATCGACGCGAGCTGGGCGCTGTTGGGTGAGGGCGCGCGGGTCACGTTCTGCCAGCTGGTGGTGTTCGCCGGCACGTTCTCGCTCGAGGCCTGTGAGCAGGTGGTCGAGCTGCCGGCGGAGGCGTGGATCGTGGACGCTCTGCAGGAGCTGGTCGACGCGGGGATGGTCCGGCACGCCGGCCCCGAGCGGTACCGCGTGCAGGTCGCGCTGCAGGAGTACGCGCTCGAGCAGGTCACGGCGGACGCGCTCGCGGAGGCGGAGGTCCGGCACGGCGCGTGGTTCGCCCGGCTCGGGTCCGTCGCCGCGCTGGCCGAGCTGGCGGGGCCGATGGAGCTCGAGCTCCGGCGCGCGCTCTCGCTCGACGCCGACAACCTGTGGGTGGCCACCGAGCGCGCGCTCGACCGCCGCGACGCCGCGGTGGCCGTGCCGTGCGCCCGGGCCGCGTGGGAGGTCACCCAGTCGACCGGGGCGACCGCCACCGCCGCCAGCTGGCCGCGCCGGCTGCTCGAGCTGGTGACCGACGATCGCGTCGGCCAGCTCGCGATCGCGGCCCGGATCGAGGAGGCGACGGGTCGGTCCGACGGAGCGTTCGAGCTGTACCGGGCCGCCGCGGAGGCGATCGGCCCCGCGACCCCGCCCGGCGAAGCGGCCGCGATCCACAACCTGATCGCCGGGTACCACCTCGCGCACGAGGACCTGGGCGCAGGGGAGGCGTCGGCCGGGCTCGGCCTTCAGCTCGCTCGGGTCGCCGGCGACGGGCAGCGGGAGGCGTGGGCGCTGACGTTGCTCGGTCGGGCCGCGCGGCACTCCGGTCGACTCGAGCGGGCGCGGGAGTGGCTGGAT
>JBEBJC010001185.1:0-2567 GCA_040080105.1 Myxococcota bacterium | reverse complement strand
GCGACCGCCGCCAGGGGCGCCGACCGAGTAGGTCGACCGTGGTGACGAGCTACAGCCAGTCGGGGTGGGTGTCGAGCGGGGTGCGCTCGATCGGGGTCAGCACCGACGCCCACGCGCGGGTGCTCGGCAGCTCCCACCCGTAGAAGTAGCGGGCGGCCTGGAGCTTGCCCTGCGCGAACGCGTCGGCTGGACCCGCCTCGATCGCGCAGACCTGCTCGAGCCACAGCCACGCCACCACCACGTGCCCGGTGAGGTGCAGGTACGGGGTCGCGTTCGCCAGGAACGCCTCCGGGTCTGCCCCCGCGCCGGCCAGCAGCGCCCCGGTCACCGCGGTGAGCTGGTCGACCTCGGCTGCGAGGCGCTCCGCGAGCGAGCGAGCCACCGGCCCCCCCGCCCGGGCGCGCTCGACCCCGTCGCGCAGCCGGGCGAGCAGCGCCGCCGCGCCAGCCCCCTGGCCGCTCCCGATCTTCCGCCCGAGCAGGTCGATCGCCTGGATCCCGTTCGTGCCTTCGTGGATCGGGTTCAGGCGGTTGTCGCGCCAGATCCGCTCCACCGGGTACTCGCGCGCGTAGCCGTAGCCGCCGAGCACCTGGATCGCCTCGTCGTTCGCGCGCAGCCCGTGGTGGCTGCACCACGCCTTCACGATCGGGGTCACCACGTCGAGCAACATCGCGAGCTGGTTCGCCCCGGCGTCGTCTCCGGCGTCGCGGGCGATCCGCTGATCGTCGACCAGGCGCGCCGCCCACAGCGCGAGGCAAAGCCCGCCCTCGGCAAGGGCCTTCTGCGACAACAACATCCGGCGCACGTCGGCGTGCGCGACCAGCGGGACTTGGGGCGAGGTCGGGTCACGCCCGGCGATCGGCCGCCCCTGGAGCCGGTCGCGCGCGTACGCGAGGCTGTGGCGGTACCCGGCCCACGCCATCGCCGCGGCCCCGAGCCCGACCGCGATACGCGCCTCGTTCATCATGTGGAACATGTACCGGAGCCCCTGGTGGGCCTCGCCGATCAGCCACCCGACGGCGCCGCCCCCGTCTCCCAGCGCGAACACGGTGTTCACCGCGGCGCGGTACCCCATCTTGTGGTTCACCCCGACCACCCGCACGTCGTTGGGCGAGCCGTCGGGAAGGCGCTTCGGCACCAGGAACAGGGAGATCCCGCGGGTGCCCGGCGGCGCGCCCGCGATCCGCGCCAACACGAAGTGCACGATGTTGTCGGACAGGTCGTGGTCGGCCGCCGTGATCCACATCTTGGTGCCGACGAGCCGGAACGTGCCGGGGAACCGGTCGTCGGTCGCGGGGTGCGCGGTGGTGGTGAGGTCCGCGAGCGACGAGCCGGCGCCGGCCTCGGACAACGCCATCGTGCCGAAGCACCGACCCTCGATCATCGCCGGCAGCCACGCCTGCCGCAGCTCGTCCGAGCCGTGCGCCCGCAGCAGCCCCGCGGCCGCCATCGTGAGGCCTGGGTACGAGGCCAGCGGGGCGCTCGCCGCCGCGAGGATCGCGAGGGTGGCCTCGGTGACCACCATCGGCAGCTGCAGCCCACCATCGGCGAGGTCGAACGGCGCCGCCATGAACCCTGCGTCGCGGAACGCGTGCACCGCCGCGCGCACCTCGTCGGGCAGCACCACCCGCCCGTCGATCAGCTGCGGCTCGCGCTCGTCGACCGCGTGGGCCACCGGCAGGAACACGTCGGCGGCCAGCTCGCGCGCCAGCGCCAGGGTCGAGCGGGCCGCGTCGAGATCGAGGTGGGCGTACCGCGGGGCCGCGAGCAGCGTGTCCACCCGGAGCACCTGCTCGAGCAGGAAGCCGATGTCGCGGATCGGGAACAGGTCGGTCACGTGGATCCTCCGGCTCGGCCGCCTATCCCGCGGCGCACCGGGTGGTCCCGCCCGCCGAGGTGCACACCCAACTCGGCTCGGGGCCGAGCGCGAACGTGGTGGTGACCGGCCCCCCGAGGAACCCGAGCCGGCACACGACCCCGGAGGGCGCGGCCTCGAACCGGACCCGACCGTCGGCGAACGGGGCGCGGCGGCGGTAGCCGTCTTCACAGGTGAGCTGGGACGAGGCGAACGGCGGGGCATCCGGCCCGAGCGAGATGGTGACGGTGCGCCGCGCGGACGCGGGAGTGGCCACCGGCGGCGGCGGAGGGGGCTGCTCCCCCTTCTCCACCACCGGATGTGCGGCCGGCGGGAGCGGAGGCAGCGGGGGCGGCTCGGGCTCCTCCTCTTGCTCCGCCGATGGCAGCGCCGCGATCGGCCCGAGGACGACCGGCGGCTCGGGCCGGAGCGCGAGGCTCGCGATCGCGATCGCCGCGAGCAGCAGCGAGCCGAGGGTGCCCGCCGCGAGCGCGCCCACCACCGCGAACACCGGGAGCGGCGGCGGCGCCGGAGGAAGGGCGACCACCGGCGCCGCTGCGCGCGGCGGTCGGTGGAACGCGGGCGGCACCCGCGACTCGACCGGGCGGCGGAGGGGTGGAAGCGGAGGTTCGACGGCGCGCGCGCGCTCGCGCAGTAACACCCCCGACGCGCCCGGATCGACCATCCCGTCGAGCGGCACCATCGGCAAGTC
>JBEBJC010001184.1:0-2571 GCA_040080105.1 Myxococcota bacterium | reverse complement strand
GCGCAGGTGGGACAAGCGGGGGCGAACGCCCCCCAGTCGAGCGGGGTGACGGCGGCGGCGGTCGACACCGAGCGGGCGCGGGGGCTCCGGGCGAGGTCCCACCGGCTCGGGACGAGCGACGGGTCGCCCGTGTGCACGAACGCGCGCGCGCCGAGCGGGGTGGCGATCACCTCACGCCTCCTTCGCCGCGACGATCACGTCGATCACCGCGCGGGGGTTCGTGCCGGTCACGGTGAGCTGCAGCCCGGCCTGCGCCAGCATCAGGTCGGTGGTGGTGATCCCCAGGTTCCCGGAGTTCACCGTGGCGTTGCCGGTGACCCCGGCCAGCGCGCCGAGCCCGGTCCACCCGCCCGGCCGGGTCGGGTCCCCCGAACCGAACCCCCGCCACACCGGGGTGGCGGTGACGGTCCCGGACACGCCGGTGAACACCAGCCCGAACATCAACCCGTTCACCCCGACACACGGGAACGGGCTGCCGACGGAGAACACCGCGGTGTCCGCGCCGAGGCCCGACTGCAGTTCGATCCGCTGCCGGGCGACCACGAACCCCTTGGAGTTCACCGACGACCACAGGCGGACCGAGCTCTCCTTCACCGCGGTCCCGGACTTCAGCACCGGCGACACCGCCGCCTGCACGAACATCGCGCTCGCCGCCGCGGCGCTCACGTCGAACGTGTGCGGGTACAGGGCGCCGTTCGTGTCGTACGCGGCGCCCGGGGTGGCCGGAAACGCGGTCTGCCAGGCGTTCGGCTGCTCGGTGCGCACGTCGGCGGTGCGCCAGGTCACCACCGCGCCGAAGTTCGTCTCGGGGGCGTTCAGGATCACCGAGGTCATCAGCGAGCTCGCTCCGTACAGCAACAGCCAGTCTCCGTACACGCGGGTCCGCGGGGCGACCTCCGCCTGACATTGCGCCATCGCCGCAGACAACTTCGGTGCGCACATCCCGGGGCTCCATGGACTGGGTGTGCTCTGGTCATACTGCCCCTCCTCCTCCTCCTCCTGCAAGAACTATTCCGACGGTACCGGGAAGTTCGGCGTTCGTCCTATCGGTTCGTGCAATCGAGGCAATCTGCCGCTCCGGAGATCCGCGCGAGCCACGCCGCGAGCGCGGGCCACCGGCGCAGCGCCCCGTCCCGGCGCGCGGCGAACCCGGCGTCGACCAGCTGGGTGGCGAGCTCCGGCGCGAGCGGCTCGCCCGCCCCGAGCACCCACCGCACCGCCTCGGCGGGCAGCGCGTCGGCGGCCGGGCGCAGCGCGGTCGCGAGCGAGCGGTGGCGCGGGTCGCGCGCGCCGGGGTGGGCGAGCACCTCGAGCTCGCCCCGGTCCAACCGCTCGAACAGCGCCTCCGGCCCGAGCCACGCGCTCCGCTCGACGAACCGCACCACCCCGAGCGCGTTCGGGCCGATCCGCGCCACCAGCGCGGCGAGGACGTCGGGCGACGGCGCGTCCACCCCGAGCGAGGTGGCGGTGCCCCGGGCGATCGCGCCGAGCTCGGGCGTGCGATCGGGCAGGGCCACGGTGGTGAACCCGGCGATCGGGCCCCGCGCGGTGACCACCACCGGCTCCACCGGGAGCCCGCCCACGCCGTCGAAGTCGTCGACCAGCACCCGACCGCGCGCGCCCGTCCGCGCCCACCCGCGCGACCTCGCCCACGCGCGCGCCAGCACCGACTTGCCCGCGCCGGCCGGTCCCACCAGCGCCACCCGCGACGACGAGGTGGTCGCGCGGTCGAGCGCGGTCGCGACCGGGTCGAGGCCCGCGGGCTCGGGATCGAGCGGCCAGTCGGTCGACGGGTCTCCGGGCGGGTCGGCCGACCGCCGAGCGCCGGCGAGCCGCAGCCCGACGCCTCGGACGGTCACCAGGTGGCGCGGCGCGGACGGGTCGGGCTCGAGCAGCGGGCGCAGCCGGTGCACCGCGTGGTCTACCGCGCGGGTGTTCTGCGCCCCGCGCAGGCCCCACGCGTCGCGCAGCAGCCGCTCGGTCGACACCGTCTCCCCGTCGGCCGACAGCAGCGCCGCGAGCAGCGCCGCGTCCTGCGGGCCGAGCTCGGCGTCGCCGACGGTGCGGCGGTCGAGGTCGACCACCGCCGCGCCCACGTGCCACCGCCCGGTGCCCAGCCGGGGCGCGGTCGCGGTCACCGCCGCGAGCACCGCGTCCGGGGTCGCGTCGGTCGGGAGCAGCGCGTCGGCGTGGCGTGCGTCGGCGGGAGCGTCGGACAGCGCGATCCGCGCGCCCGGGCGCCCCTCGGCCCGCAGCCGCGCGAACCACCCGTCACACCCGTGGGCGACCACCACGTCGAACCCGATCCCGTCGACGTCGGCCGGGGTGACGCCCTCGGCCACCGCCCACCCCGCCGCCCGCAGCGGTCCGGCGACGGCGCGAGACCGGGCCGGGTCGAGCCCGACGACCAGCGCCCGCCGGGTCAACCCGGCAGCCCCGCCGGCAACGTGAGCCAGTCGAGCGCGTCGACCTCCGCGCGCAGCTCGCGCCACGGCGCGGCGTCGCCCCGGCGCAGCGCCCGCAGCGCGTGGGTCGCCCGGCGGAGCACCGCGAGGTCCGACCGCGGCGGCT
>JBEBJC010001183.1:0-2578 GCA_040080105.1 Myxococcota bacterium | reverse complement strand
GTGCAGGTCCGCGCGGACAGCCCGGGGGGGCGTGGCGGGGGGAACGCGCGGAGGCTGTTGGCCACCAACCTCCCTCGGACGGTGCTGTCGACCGCCACGAGCGAGTACCGCACCCTCGTGGGGGCCAGACGCGAGATGATGGGGTGGACCCAATTCCAGCTCGAGCCCTCGGCGCTGCGCTCCCCCGATCCGTATGGCACTCCTGGACGCCTGTCGTCGGGCGGAGGACACTTGCCTGCCACGCTCCACGCGCTGGCTCGCCGGGCCGCTTCCACCGACCCCGCCGAGGACATCTGCCAACAGGTGGCGAACCGGCTGGCGGAGCTGTTTCAGGAGGTGCGTTCGCTGCGAGTGGACGAAGACGACAAACGTGAGCAGTACTCGCTCGTCCTGACCGAGCTCGATGGCACCGAGCACCCCGCCAGTTCGCTGTCTGACGGCACTTTGCGGTTTCTCGCCATGGCGGTGCTTCAGGTCGGAGCGTCGGGCCCGTCACTCCTCTGCCTCGAGGAACCAGAGAACGGTATCCACCCCGACCGCATCCCCGCGATGCTCGACCTGCTGCAGGACCTCGCGGTCGACACCACCCGCGAGGTCGGACTCGACAATCCACTCCGGCAGGTGATCGTGAACACGCACTCACCTGCAGTGTTGCGCGAGGTGCCCGACGACTCCATCGTAGTGGCTCGGGCCGAGGTGGTGACGGCAGACCGCCTCGTGGAGCGCCGGCTCGACCTGTCCGCGATCCCGAACACCTGGCGAACCGAAGCCGGAGCCAGGCCCTCTCCGATGCACGCCATCTACCCGTACGTCGCGGCCCCGTCGAAGGCTGCACGTCGCGATCAACTGCTCGGTCGCGCTGACGTTCAGCAGCTCCTGCTGTTCGACGGCAATCCCTCGTGAGGGCGCTGCTCCTCGGTGAGGGGAACACCGACCGGTGCCTCCTCCCCGCGCTCCGCTGGGTGCTCCGGACCGCGACAGACGCCGCTTGGTCCGTGGACTTCGTCGACCCGAGCCGACTCGGCGGGGCTCCCGATCTGGCGAGCAAGGTTCTGCAGGTGGAGCCGTGCGATCTGCTGTTCATCCACCGTGATCGCGATCGCTCTACCGTCGAACAACGCCTCGCGGAGATCGCCACGGCGGCTCCCGACCGACTCCACGTCCCGGTCGTCCCGATCCGGATGATGGAAGCCTGGCTCCTGCTCGACGAGCGCGCCATCCGAACCGCCGCGGGCCGCCCGGCGGGCAAAGAACCCTTGAACCTGCCCCCGGCGGGAGCGGTCGAGCGCGATGCCGACCCAAAGGACACCCTCAAGGCTGCTCTTCTGAAGGCATGCGGCTCGGGGCGGGCCCGGTCACGATTCCGGGCGGACGCAGCTGTCTATCGCGTCGCGGACCTGATCGAGGACTGGGCCGGTCACCGCAGGCTCGAGGCGTTTCAACGCCTCGAGACAGACGTCGCCGCCGCCCTGTCACAGCTGTCACCGCGGTGACATCAGAACCGGCGGCTCACGCCCCGGTGTCGGCCGTCTCCGCCGGGGTGGTCGGCGACCCGCCGGTGTCGCCCGTCTCCGCGGTGTCGGCGGTGACCTTGGTGATCGCGACCCCGTACATCAGCTGGCTCCCCCCGATACACCCGGCCATCGCGCTGGTGGCCAGCGCGAGGCCGAGCATCACCGCCGCGGGAGACGCGCGCGGCCCGAGCGGGGCCGAGCAGAACGCGCACGTGCGCCCGTGGCCGAGGTTGTGGGTCCCACACGCACCACAGACGATCAACGGCATCCGAACTCCCTCCTCGTGCCCCGCGCTCAGTGTAGCTCGCCTCGCCACGCCGCGAGCAGCCCGTCGACCTGGGCGTCGATCGACCACCCGCTCACCCGCGCGCGCGCGGCCTCCCCTCGCCTCGCCCGCTCGGACGGATCGAGCGCCGCGGTCAACGCCGCGACCAGCGCCTGGGGGTCGTCCGGTGGGATCAGCCACCCCACCGCGTCGTCGACCACCTCGGGCACCCCGGACACCCGGGTGCTCATCACCGGCAGTCCCGCCGCCATCGCCTCGAGCAGCGCGACCGGGATCCCGTCTCGGTCTCCGTTCGGCGCGATCCGGCACGGCAGCGCGAACAACGTGGCCGCCGCGAGCGCGGCCGGGACCTCCGACGGCCGCAGCGGGCCCACCGCCACCCCGGGGCCGGCGAGCCGGGTCGCGTCGGACACGAGCCGGAGCGTGGCGCCCGGGACCGCGCGCACCGCGTCGACCAGCGCGTCGAGCCCCTTCTTCGGCACGTCGCGGGCCACACACACCACCCGCAGCCCCGGCGCACCCGGGTCGGCGCGCGGCACCTCGAGCGGGACCCCACACCGCACCACCGCGACCTCGACCCCGTACGTCCGCGCCACGTAGGCCCGGTGGTGCTCGCACACGGTGATCGCCGGCCGCGCGGCGCGCAGCAGCTCGGGCACGGTGGGCCGCGGGACGAACAGGTCGACCGCGTGCGCCGTCACCGACCACGGCACCCCCGCGACCGACGCCACCACCCGCGCGAACTCCGCGGCCTCGCCCACGAAGTGCGCGTGCACCC
>JBEBJC010001182.1:0-2580 GCA_040080105.1 Myxococcota bacterium | reverse complement strand
CGTACCCGCCCCACCCCTCGCCCTGGTCCGGGCCGACCGGGATCCGCCCGCGGGTGGCCTTGAACCCGACCAGGCCACAGTGGCTCGCCGGGATCCGCAGCGAGCCGCCGCCGTCTCCGCCGTGGCCGACCGGCACCGCGCGGGCCGCCACCAGCGCCGCCGACCCGCCGGACGAGCCCCCGGTCGAGTGGTCGACGTTCCACGGGTTGCGCGACGCGCCGCGCCACGCGGGCTCGGTGGTGCCGAGGATCGCGAGCTCGGGCAGGTTGGTCTTCGCGAGGAACACCAGGCCGCCGCGGCGCAGCCGGGCGATCGCCTCGGAGTCGTGGTCGGGCACGTACCCCTCGAGCAGGCGGCAGCTCCCGGTCCACGGCTCGCCCTTCAGGTACCCGTCGAAGTCCTTGACCACCAGCGGCACGCCCTTGAACGGCCCGTCGGCGAGCTGCGGCAGGGTGGCGCGCGCCCGGTCGTACATCCGGTGGACGACCGCGTTGAGCGCCGGGTTCACCCGCTCGATCCGGGTGATCGCCTCCTCGACCACCTCGGAGGCCGCGAGCTCCCCTCGGCGGATCCGCCCGGCGAGCTCGGTCGCGTCACACTGCTCGTAGTCGGAGATCAAGGCGGAACCTCAGCGGCACGGGCCGGTGGTGATGCGGGGCTCGGGGGCGGGCGCGGCGCCGACACACCCGGTGGAGCGCGCGGCCGCATCGTAGAACAGCTCGCGCAGCAGCGGTCCCTCCTCCACGACCCGCGCGTCGGCGAACGCGGCCCCGAGGTCGTCGCCGCCGCTCACCAGGAAGTCGCTCAGCACCACCTGGTACGTCGCGGCGTCGTCGACGGGCGCGCCCGCGACCTCGACCCGGCACAGGCGGTCTTGCTCGAACGGCTCGACCTCACCGTCGCCGTCGAGGTCGGACCCGCCTCGGCGCGCCGGGTCGAACGCGTAGCTCGCGCCCGCCACCTGCAGCACGCCGTGCGCGCCGCTCGAGCCGAGGCGGAACATCGTGCGCAGCTGGGCGCCGGTGAGCGCGACCACCTGCACCCGGTTGTCGAACGGCATCACCCGCTGGAGCTGCTCCCGGCGGACCTTCCCCTCGGGCAGGTCCGCCCGGATCCCGCCCGAGTTCACCACCGCGACCTGCGCGTCGGGGTACGCCGCGAGCATCGCGTCGGTGAGCCAGTCTCCGAGCTCGGACTCGCCGTCGTACTTCCGGAACAGCGGGCGGGCGGCGCAGGTGAGCTCGTCACACAGGCTGCCCACCTCGGCCTCGAGCCGGCGCACCAGCGCGAGCGCCTCGGGGTCGGGCGCGAGCTCCACCCCGCCCACGTCGCGCGCGTCCATCGGGAACGACGCGTCCTCACACCCCGGATCGGCCGGGTCGTGCGCGAGGGCCCACGGGTCGCCGATCCGGCTCGCGTCCGGGTCGACGCCGTCGGGCCCCACCACCAGCTCGAGCCGGCCCACCAGGTGGCCCTGCGACCGGTTCTCGAGCAGGAACGTGTCGCCCACCCGGTGGTGCAGCGCGGTGTGCGCGTGGCCGAGCACCATCACGTCGAACGTGCCCGGGGGCAGCTCGGTCAGCAGGCGGCCGATCTCGCCGTCCGGCGTGCACGGGTCGTCGTTGCGGGTGTACGCGGCGGGCTCACACGAGCCGGTGAGGTGCCCGACCAGGATCCGCACGTCGAGGTCGGCCGCGTCGAGCTCGGGCAGCAGCGCGTTCACCGCGTCCACCACGTCGCCGAACCGCAGGTCGGCCACGTTCTTCGGGTTGGTCACCGTGGGGGTCGTCGCGGTCGACAGCCCCACCACCCCGATCCGCAGGCCGTCGCGCTCGAGCACCGTCCACGGGAGCACGTTGGGCGGGGCCCACCGCGCGCCGTCGGCGGTGGTCACGTTGGCGGTGAGGAACGGGTAGTCGGCGCTCGCCGCGGCCGCCTCCAGCGCGCCCCGCAGCGGGTGGCCTCCCTCGAGCCCGCCGTAGTCGAACTCGTGGTTCCCGACCGCGGTGGCGTCGACCCCGAGCAGCTCGAACGCCTCGACCGACCCGCGCCCGTGGGTCGCGTTGACCGGCCAGCTGCCCTGGAACTCGTCGCCCCCGTCGAGCAGCACCAGGTCGGGGTGGGCGGCGCGCAGGCTCCGGACCGCGGCGACCAGCCACGGCAGGCCGCCGTACCGGTGCGCGTCGTCTCCTTTCACCGCGGCTTCGTACAGCCCGCCGTGGAAGTCGTTGATCGCGGCGAGGTGCAACACCTTGGGCGCGGGGGGCTGGGGCGGCAGGGACGGACGACACGCGAGCAGGAACCACATCCGGCGCCGTTAACCGGGGTCGCCCGAACCCGCCTCGGCACGTGACCACCAGCCATGGCGGTGGCGTGGCTCCCGGACGAGGTCCGGGCCGAGGTCGAGCGGTGGGTGGGCCCGATCGTGGCGGCCGAAGATCGGTCGTGGCCCCACGGGGTGACCCGGGTGTGGCGGGTGACCGCCGCGGCCGAGGTCGGCTATCCCGTGCTCGTGCGCCCGTCGTTCGTGCTCGGCGGCCGCGGCATGTTCATCCTCTACAGCGAGGCCGAACTGAAGGA
>JBEBJC010000175.1:0-11899 GCA_040080105.1 Myxococcota bacterium | reverse complement strand
GTGCTCGGGGTTGTACGCCGGCGCGGCCCTGGGCGCGTGGACCGGGTGGCTGACCCCGCGGCCGTGGCTCCGGGTGGGCGCGGGGCTGGCCGGCGCCGCCACCGCTCGCGGGCGGGCGGCGGCGGCGCTCGAGGCGGCCGGGGCGCTCGCCACCACGAACGAGGTCCGCGCTGGGCTCGGGGTGGCGCTCGGGTTCGGCGTCCCGTGGGTCGCGGCTCGGGGCGGGGCGCTGCTCGCCCGCGCCCGGTAGCGGTTACGCCGCCACTTCGAACCGCTCGAGCAGGCCCTTGCGCGGGCCCCGGGTGCGCCGCGCCCGCTCCTGCAGGAACGCGATCTTCGCCTCGCGCGTCGGTCGGCGGCCGCCGATGTCCACCAGGCGGTCGGCCAGGTACCCGTAGTCCTGCCACATCAACTTCCACCAGATCTGCTGGTTGTTCTGCACCCCGTCGAACACGATCGCGTCCTCCGCGACGAGCTTCGGCAGGTGCGCCTCGAAGTACTGCACCGTCTCTGCCCA
The DNA here is from genome assembly GCA_040080105.1 of Myxococcota bacterium. Taxonomy (GTDB): domain Bacteria; phylum Myxococcota_A; class UBA796; order UBA796; genus JACKER01. Next base: position 11,382 of record JBEBJC010000175.1, on the reverse strand, counting down.
GTGGAGGCCCGGGCGGAGGTGGTGGATCAGGTGGTAGCCCGCGTTGTACGCGTTGTGGTTGTACGGGGTGTTCAGCAGGCAGGTGCTGTTGCGGTAGCTGTTGGTGGGCGCGTCCACGTCGACGAACGCGTGCTCGGACCACGTGCCCACCATCATGAACACCCGCATCAGCGCGAACGGCAGCAGGAACACCACGGTGGTGGCGGCGGGGTTCAGCCACAGCAGCCCGCCCACGGCCGCGTACACCACCAGGTCACCGGCCATCAGCCGCACGAACGCGGCCGGGTCGCCGCGGCGCGCCAGCCACGACCCCATGTGGAAGTAGCCGAACAGCGCGAACCGCAGCCAGTAGTGGAAGAACGCGCGCGGGCTGTCGCGCTGGTACGACAGGGTGCTCGACAGGTCGTCGGCGCCGTTGTTCTCGGTGTGGTGCATCACGACGTGGTGCGACCGGTACGCGAACGGGGGCAGCCCCCAGAACATCGGCAGCAGGTGGGTGAACACCCGGTCGAACCCGCGGTGGCGCTTCGAGAACAGCGGCCGGTGGCTCACCGCGTGCAGCGCGAGCATCACCCGCCCGCCGAACCGCACGAACAGGAACGCGAGGTACGGCACCGCCGCGACCGCCACCAGCCAGGTCGGGACGAGGTACATCGCCAGCGCCAGCGGGAAGATCTGGGTCGCGACCCGGGCGAGCAGGCGGGTGAACACCACGTCGCGCGAGTCGACCAGCCACGGGAGCGCCAAGCGATCGACCCACGCGTCGAGGCCCTGCGGGGCGGCGGGCGCGAGCGGATCGGTCAACGGCGGCAGGACGGAGACGGCCGAGGAGATGGACATCCCGCCATGTACCGCGCATCGCGGGCGCTGGCTCGCGCGGGAGGGTCGAACCGCCCCGGATCGGCGGTGTACCGGCTACACTGGCGACATGTGGTGGTGGCTCGGGTGTCGCGCGGCCGAACCGTGCGGGTCCGGCGGGTCGGTCGAGGCGTTCGACCCGGCGCCGACGGTGTCGATCGCGCGCGGGTTGCGGGTCACGCTGCTCCGTCCCGCGTCGGTCGCCGTGTCCCTCGACGGAACGCCGTCCGGGCCTGCGTCACCGCCCGCCGTGGTGCACGAGCTGCCGTTGCTCGGTCTGCGCTCGGGCGAGCGTCACCGGATCGAGGTTCGGTGTGGCGCCGAGCCCGTCCCGTTCGCGTCGCTCGAGCTGGAGGGCAGACCGATGTCCGCCGCGTGGCCGACGATCGAGCCGTGGGTCGACGCGCCCGAGCGCCGGTCGCCGGGCCGCACCCTGGTCGACCTGTCGTCCGATGACGTTCATTGGCTGGCGCTGCTCGACCCCGACGGCGCGCCGGTGTGGGCGTACCGGTCCGCCCAGGAGGTCCTCGACGCCACGCTCGACCCGGCCGGCACGGTGTGGATCCTGTCCGACGGCCGGGTCGACCGGATCGACTGGCTGGGCCGGCCGGTCGCGTCGTGGGCGGCGCGGGCGTTCGCGCGGGACGGAGACCTGGCGTTGGACGTGAACACGCTGCACCACGCGGTCACCCCGCTGCCCGACGGGGGGTTCGTCGGGCTGGATCTCGCGCCGTTCGAGGTGGACGCGTACCCGCTGTCGGTGGACGACCCCGAGGGCCCCACCGCGCCCGCGACGCTCTCGGACGGTGTGGTGGTGCGGGTCGCTGCGGACGGCTCGGTCGTCGAGCGGTTCTCGATCGCCGAGCGGCTCGATCCCGCGCGGATCGGGTGGCTGTCGCTGCAGCAGGACGCGCTCGGGTACGACTGGGGCCACGTCAACGCGGTCAGCGTCGACCCGCGCGACGGCGGGTACGTGGTCGGCGTGCGCCACCAGGACGCGGTGATCAAGCTCGACCCCGCCGGAGAGCTGCAGTGGATCGTGTCCCCTCCGGACGGGTGGCGCTCGCCGTGGGCCGAGCTGCGCCTCGACGCGGTGGGCGGCGCGAGCTGGCCGTACCACGCCCACGCGCCGCGGATCTCCGCCGACGGCCGGCTCACGATGTTCGACAACGGGAACCACGGCCGCACCACGCCGTACGCGGGCGAGCCCGGCGAGGACTGGTCGCGGATCGTCGAGTACCAGGTCGACGAAGGCGAGGGGACCGTGGCCGAGGTGGCGTCGGCGGAGCCGTCGACCGGGCCCGAGTTCTCCCCCGCGTTCGGCGACGCCGACCTGTTGCCGAACGGCGACCACCTCGGGGTGTGGGGGTACCTGTTCTCGGAGTCGGGGGTGCGCAACGTCGACCGGGGCCGCGGGGTGAACTCGGTGCGGCTGGTCGAGGTCGCCCCGGACGGCGAGGTCGTGTGGGAGCTGTCGCTGTGGTCGACCGCCGACCGGCCGGCCGGGTGGCGGGCGCACCGGGCGCAGCGGATCCCCTGACGCAAGGAACCGTCGGCGCCGCCGTACCCGTGCGGGGGTCCCGATGCTGACGATGCGGTGCGACCGGTGCAAACAAGAGCGGCCGCTCGAGCGGTTCACGCTGCACAACCAGCGGTACGACTACCTGTCGAACGAGCTGGCAGCGCTCGATCGGCTGCGGAGGAACCCGGTGGTCACGTGCGACGTGTGCGCCACCGGGCCTTCGTCCGCCGAGCAGGGGCTCGACTACCTGCTGGCGGACCGCGCGGTCGGCCGGCCCACCACCCGCGCCGGGTGGGTGGTGTGGGCGCTGTCGTGGGTGTTCGGGTGGTAAGTTTACGCGGCGGCCTGCGGCGCCACCGGGCGAGGGGGAGGTCCGATGTGGTGGTTGTCGGCGGCGTTCGCCGTGGAGCCCGAGGAGGTGGTCGTCATCGGCGACCCGTTCGCGCGGTGGGACCACACCCGGTGGTCGGTGAACGCCGAGCTGATGCTGCCGTTCGGGGTCCCGCTGTCCGCGCGCGACGACACGGTCGTGGTGTCCGAGACCCTCCAGCTGCGCACGGTGCTCGGGTGCGAGCACGACGGCGATCCGCGCAAGCGCAAGATCGAGGCGACTTGTACGATCGAGGACCTCGGGCTGCAGGTCGTGTCGGTGCGGTGGTCGAAGCGCCCGGCCGACCACGAGCGGGTCGCGCGGGTGCTCGAGCAGCTCGACGCGCGGATGACCGGGATGGAGGTCCAGCTGCAGGTCACCGCCGACGGAGGGGTGCCCAACGTGCAGCTCGAGGGGGGCACCGAAGACGCGCGCGACGCGGACGACCGGGCGGCCGACGAGGCGGTGAGGGCGGTGCTCGGGCAGCTGGTGTCCGCGTTCCAGCTCGAGTTGCCCGACCAGGGGCAGCGGCTCGGCACGTTCGAGGAGCTCCACCCGACGCTCCTCCGCATCCCGGGGCTGCTGTCGGCGGCCGGCTCGGCCCGGATGGTCCACACGGTGAGCGCCCTGTCTCCGACCACCCACCTGGTGCAGTCGATCGGGGAGGGGACGGCGTCGTTGCCGCTGCCGAACGGTCGCCCGCAGTTCGACTGGGCGTGTGGCCCGGAGGACGACATGTGCAAGGCGGGGCAGGCCGCGTTCCCGGCGGGGGACCTGCTCGACGCCACCGCGCAGTACGAGCAGCGGGCGTCGAGCGTGGCGACGGTCGAGCGCGGGATCCTCACCGAGCGCGTGTGGCAGGTGCGGGCCGACGGGCGGATCGTGGGCGCCGGGGTGGCGCTGCCGCCGTTCGTGAGCCGGGGGAGGCTCCGTCGGCTCGGGCCGGACGACCACCCGGACGTGGGGCCCACCCGGCAGGTGGCTCCGCCCGGCGGGACGATCGACGGGCTGGGGCCGTGGGGGCCGCTCGAGCCTGCGGATCAGTGACGGCGCTGGTAGTCGTCGCCCCGCGGGTGCACCACGTGGGCGACCGTGGGGGTGTCGGCCACCGCGGTCTGGTACTCCTCGAGCTTCGCCCGAACCGCGTCGCGCACCGACGGGTCGACCATCTGCAGCGCGGCGTCGAGGTCGCGCAGCCCGCGCTGCGCCTCCACGTTCTGCTCCTCGAGCCGGCGCACCTGGCGGTTGCGCACGAAGTACAACATCGCCACCACCGAAGAGACCACGATCAGCGCGCCGATCACGCCCCGCAGCGTGTTCTCGGTGCGTCGAGACGCCTCGGCCACCTGCCACGCGACCCCGTTGGTGAGCCCGCCCACGCTGCTCTCGATCGGGATCAACATGTGCTCGGTCAGGGTCGACTCGATCGTCTCGCCGACCGCCGGCGACAGCTGGTCCTCCTTCATCGCGAAGTACACGCTGTCGCGCAGGAGGTCGGACAGGGCCATCCGGAGGTCGTCGTCGGCGAGGGAGGTGCGCAGCGAGCCGACCGCGCGCGCCACCACCCGGTCGACGGTGCGCTCGAGGCTGTCGCCGAGGGGACCGTTCAGCCCCTCGGTCAGCGCGCCCACGATGTCGCGCCGCACCATCTCGCGCAGCTCGGGCGACACCTCGGTGCGCAGGCCCTTGCCGGTGCGCCGCGCCGCCACGGTGATCAGGTCGTCGATCGTCTGCTCGAGCTTCGCCTGCTGGTCCGGGTCGATCTCGGTCGCGCCGGCAGTCAGACCTTGCCCGAGCTGGTGGCCGAGCTCGGACAGGACCTCGCGCTGCAGCAGCATGTCCGCGGTGTGCGACACGCCGCCCGACTTGCCCTTGCCCTGGAGCTCCTCCATCGCGCCCGCGGTGACGCCCTGGCCGATGTGGTATGCACACCCGGCGGGCAACACCGCGACGATCGACAGCAGGAGCAGGCGCATCCGCCCCAGCATACTCCTCAATCGCCCTGGACACACGCTCCGTTCGCCCGGGTCCAGGCGTCGATCTCGGCCGGCGTCCAGTAGTTGCGCTGCTTCTCGGCCAGGACCTCGGGGTCGGAGTGGGCGTAGATCCACTCGCGCGCTGCGGCCAACCCTTCGGCGCACCCCCGGCGCAACGCGGTCTCGTCCGTCTGCCGCTCGTACGCGGACAGCTCGTCCGACGTCATCGGGTCGGCGGTGCCGTACCACACACCGAACTCGACCAGCTCGGCGCTGTCCCACCCCACGTAGTCGGCCACGTGGGCGAGCTCGTGCACCAACAGCGCGGCGAGCGCGCCCGCGGGCGGGGGATCGGAGAGCACGATCGGGTCGTACTGCACCGTGTGGTCGCGCGCCCGCCCGTCGTCGAGGGCCACCGTGTCGAGCTCGACCCACGCGCGGAAGAACGCGAGGTCCTCGACCGGGGCGACCCCGATCGCGACCCCGGCCAGCTCGGGGAACACCTGCTGCCGGGCGGACGCGAGCAGGGCGACCAGGCCCGCCTCGTCGGTCACCGGCGCGTCGGCCGCGATCTCGCTGCACGGGCACGTCCGCGGCGCGGGAGGATCGGGCGGAGCGCAGCCGGTGAGCCACCACATCAGGCGACCGTCACTTCCTTGCACAGGTACACGTCTTGGATCGCGTTCAAGATCGCGATCCCTTCCGCCAGCGGCTTCTGGAACGCCTTGCGCCCGCTGATCAGCCCGAGCCCGCCGGCGCGCTTGTTGATCACCGCGGTGCGGACGGCGTCGGCCAGGTCGTTGTCGCCCGACGCGCCGCCGCTGTTGATCAGCCCCACCCGGCCGGCGTAGGCGTTGAGCACCTGGTACCGGGTCAGGTCGATCGGGTGATCGGTCGACAGGTCGGTGTACACCTTCTTGTGGGTCTTGCCCCACTTGCCGAGCTCGGGGGCGTTGTACCCGCCGTTGTTCTCGGGCAGCTTCTGCTTCACGATGTCGGCGCCGATGGTGCAGCCGAGGTGGATCGCCTGGCCCGACAGGTCGGCCGACACGTGGTAGTCGCGGTCCTTGGTGGTGAACGCGGGGTTGCGGACGTAGCACCACAACACGGTGAACATCCCGAGCTGGTGCGCCTCCTCGAACATCGCCGCGATCTCCTGCAGCTGGCGGCGCGACTCCTCGCTGCCCCAGTACACGGTGGCGCCGATCCCGGCCGCGCCCATGTCGAACGCCTGCTGCACCGACCCGAACGGCACCTGGTCGTAGGTGTTCGGGTACGACAGCAGCTCGCTGTGGTTCACCTTCACGATGAACGGGATCCGGTGGGCCCACTTGCGCGCCACCATCCCCAGCACGCCGAACGTGGAGGCGACCGCGTTGCAGCCGCCCTCGACCGCGAGCTCCACGATGCCCTGGGGATCGAACATCACCGGGTTCGGGGCGAACGACGCGCCGGCGGAGTGCTCGATGCCCTGGTCCACCGGCAGGATCGAGGTGAACCCGGTGCCGGCGAGCCGCCCGTGGTCGAGCATCCGCTGGAGGTTCACCAACACGCCGGGCTTGCGGTCGCTCGGCACGAACACCCGGTCCACGAAGTCCGGGCCGGGCAGGTGCAGCTTCGACGACGGGACCTTCGCCCGGTACTCGAGCATCGAGGCGTCGTTCCCGAGGAGCTCCGCGATCTTCGACACGTTCATCACACACCCTCCGGAGGCGCCCCCCGTAACCCACGGGGCCCTCCGATCCGGTGTCGATCAGGTCGTGAGATCGAACGGCCCGGTCCAGGTCGTGCCGTACCCCGTCGCGTCGACGTTCATGTGGTTCAAGGTGTTGATCCACAGGTTGCTGTGCGGCGCGTTGGTGAACCGGCGGTGCTTGCCCTGCACGATGCCCGAGTCTTCCCCACCCGCGAACAGGTAGGTGACCGGGTCGGCCTGGTGGAAGTTCGACTCCCCGAACTCGGTGACCACCGACGCGGTCGTCGCCGACAGCAGGTCGCCCTCGTCGGTCGGGATCGCGGCGAGCTTGGCGCACAGGTCGGCGAACCGCGCGACCTGGTAGTTGTACACGGTCTTCAGGTCCTGCGCGGCCCCGGTGTCGAACGCCCAGTTGTGCGACAACGTGTGGTGGTCGGCGCCGATGCCGAGGAAGTCGTACACGGTGAGGCAGGTGGACGCGCCCGCCATGAACGTGATCACCCGGGTGTAGTCACACTGGAGCGCGACGACCATCAGGTCGATCATCGCGAACATCCGCTCCTGGTACCCGGGGTTCGCCGACGGCTCGTCCGGCGTGGGGCACACGACCTCGGCGAGCTGGTCGATCCGCTGCTCGACCTCGCGCACGCCGGTGATGTACTGGTCGAGCTTCTGCTTGTCGACCGCGCTGGCCTTCGCCGACAGCGCGTTGGTGCGGTCGAGCACCGAGTCGAGCAACGACTTGCGCAGGTTCCGCCGGGCCTCGATCTCGACCTCGGTGAGCGACGTGTCGACGCCGGCGAACATCCGGTCGAACACGGTGCGCGGGTCGCCGAGCGGCGCGATCGGGGTGGTCGGGCTGGCGAACGACAACGTGCGGTACAACACGTCGATGTTCGAGCCGCCCGCCGCGATGTACGGCTCGTCGAGCGACAGCTGGAGCGAGCCGAACGGGGTGACCGACCCGAGCGACTTCGCCATGTGCTGGTCGACCGAGGTGCCCCCGTCGAGCGTGCCGTTGAACGTGTTGTCGATGTGGTTGTCACCGAGGAGGGTGCCCATGCACTCCTCGTGCAGGCCCGAGCTCTCGTCGGCGCGGTTCGACAGGCCCGAGATCACGCTCACCCGCGACTGGATCGCGGCGAGCGGCTCGAGCGCGTACGGCAGCGCGTAGCCGGCGCCCTCGGTGGTGGGGGTCACGTAGTCGGTGACGAGCCCGTTCGGGACGAACCACCACAGGGACCGCCGCGGGGTGACGGGCGCGGTGGCCCACGCGGCCCGCGGCGCGAGGGACGGGAGGAACGGCAGCCACAGGGTGGTGGCAGCGTTGCGGACGAACATGCGGCGGTTCATCACTTCACCTCCGGCGGCGCGCCGCGGAAACGGAACGCGTCGCTGTTCACGATCGCGCGGGCGAGGGCTTCGAACGTCTGGCCGTCGTCGACGAACGACGAGGTCATGGCCTCGACCGCTTCGCCGTCGTCGATCGTGGGGCTGCGGCCGAGCGCGTAGGTGAAGGTCTTCTCCACCACGCACCGGGCGAACCCGGGGTCACTCGCCACCAGCTCGGCGAGGTCGCGCGCGCCCCCGAGAGGGGTGCCGTTGAACACGGTCTCGTCGTCGATGGTGTACCCGAGCTCGTCGAGCGCGCGGCTCGCGCCGACCGCGTCGAACCCGTTCAGCGCGAACCCGATCGGGTCCATCTGGCTGTGGCAGGTCTGGCAGAACTCGTCGCTGCGGATCGCCTCTTCCTGCTCGCGGACCGAGCCCTCGTCGGGCAGGATCTCGAGCATGTTCTCCACGTTCGGCGGAGGCGGGGGCGGGGGCGCACACAGCAGGTTGTCGAGCACCCACTTGCCGCGACGCACCGCCGAGGGGCCGTCCGCGCGCGAGGTGGCCGCGAGCCAGCCGGCCGTGCCGAACACGCCGTACCGGTCGAGCCCGACGGTCGACACGTCGACCCACTCACCGGGCGCGGGGTTCTCCGACAGGCGGTAGATCTCGGCGAGCCGAGCGTCGACCTGGGTGGACTGGCCGAGCACCAGGTCCTCGAGCGGGGCCCCTTCACGGAAGAACCGGCGCAGCTGGGTCGTGAGCTCGTGCTGCATCGACGCGCGCAGCTCGGCGTCCCAAGCCGGGTACAGCGCCACGTCGAGCGAGGTGCCGTCGAGCTTGCGCACCGCGAACCACTGCGCGGCCAGGTTGTTCACCAGCGCCTCGCCGCGCTCGTCCTCGAGCATCCGCACGAGCTCGGCGGCCACGCCTTCGGGGGTGTCGAGCTCGCCGGCCTCGGCCGCGTCGAGCAGCGCCTCGTCGGGGGCGCTCGACCACGCGAACGCCGCGAGCCGGGTCGCGACCTCGTACCCGTCGAGCTGGACGAACGGGTCGCCCTGGGCCGGGTCCCGCTCCGGGCGGTACAGGAACTCGGGCGACATCAGCAGGCCCTTGAACGCGTACTGCAGCGCCTCGCCCTGGTCGAGCTCGGCGAGGATCGCCGCGTCGTACAGCGACAGCGCCCAGTCCGCGTCGTCGACCGTGAGCGGGCGGCGCCAAGCCACCCGGCCGAACGCCGCGAGCGCGTCCGCGGCGCACCCGCGCTCGGGCAGCCCGTCGACCGCGCACGGGACGAACCGGTCGTACGCGGCGGTGCGCCCGGTCTCGGGGTCGGTCGGACCGCGGACCTTGAGGTAGTCGACCATCAGCGCGAGCTGGCTGTCGGGGATCGGGTTGACGATCGCCACCTCGAACGTGTGCAGCCCGATCGGCAGCGACAACGTCACCACGAAGTCTTCCACGTCGCCCTGGCCGTTGGTGACCTCGAACGAGCCCACGGCTTCACCGTCGACCCGCACCTCCATCATCGGCTCGGTGGTGCCGTCGGGACGGCCGAACGCGCCCACCGTGATCTCGAACGTGCCGTCGTACTCGAGCGAGAACGGGGTGGACAGCGAGCCGTCGAACAGCGCGTACGCGTCGTCGCCGTACAGCTGGCCGGTGCCGAGGTAGGTGACGCCCGCTGCCTCGGCCTGGACCCCGTAGTCCACCGTCGACTCGATGTTCCGCCCGAACATCTCGTCCAGCAACAGGTCGGCCGCCGACTCCCACAGCTCCACGTGGGTCCCGGTGGTGGTGAGCGCCTCGGCGACGTTGTCGAACCCGTAGGCGATCTCGTCCGGCGGGAAGTTGCGGCCAGGTTGCTCGGACGTGCCGAACAGGTCGCGCGCGGTCGTGTCGTACTCGGTCGCGTTCAGCCGAGCGAGCGGCTTGTAGCCTGGGTTCTGCGCCTGCGGGCCGGTGGGGTCGCCGCCGCCGGGCTTGGAATCGCCGTCCGCGGGATCGGGGTTGCACCCGGCGATCCAAACGAGCGCGAGGGGGAGTCTCATGAGCACCTCGTGTTCGACATGCCCCATCCTTTCGGGCGTCGTCAGTCCAGGCGCGGCCAAAATTGTAAAATCGTCGGTCACCCGACGGACAGCGGGTCAGGACGGCCGCGCGGGCGAGGACGGGGTACAGCAGGGCCCGGGGGGGACATGCCGTGGACCGCCGCTGCGCTGCGGGCGAACCTGCGCGCCGCCGCCGACGTGGTGGCCGACTACCTCGAGCAGGTCGAGCGGTACCCGGTGCTGCCGCGGGTGGCCCCGGGCGAGGTGGCCGCGGCGCTCCCGGCGTCGGGCCCCGAGGCCGGAGAGGGGTTCGACGCGATCCTGTCCGACTACCACCGGCTGATCGAGCCGAACGTCACCCATTGGAACTCGCCCGGGTTCCTGGCGTACATCGCGATCACCGGCTCCGGGCCCGGCATCGTGGGCGAGCTGCTCGCGGCCGGGCTGAACGTGAACGCGATGTTGTGGCGCACCGCCCCCGCCGCGGTCGAGCTCGAGGAGCGGGTGTGCGACTGGGTCCGCCAGTGGGTGGGCCTGCCCGAGGCGTTCGTCGGGCACATCAACGACACGGCGTCGATCGGGGTGCTGCTCGCGCTCGCGGCGGCGCGGCACCGGGCGTGCCCCGAGCTGCGCGAGCGCGGAGTCACCGGCCCGCCGCGGGTCGTGTACACCTCGGACCAGGCCCACTCGTCGGTCGACAAGGCGGCGATCACCCTCGGGCTCGGGCTCGCGCAGGTGCGGCGGATCCCCTCCGACGCCGCGTTCCGGTTCGATCCGGAGGCGCTGGCCCGCGCGATCGCGGCCGACCGGGCCGCCGGGCTCCTGCCGCTGGCGATCGTCGCCACCGCCGGCACCACCTCGACCGGCAGCCTCGACCCGCTGGCCGCGATCGCCGACGTGGCGCAGCGCGAGGGCCTGTGGCTGCACGTCGACGCCGCGTACGGGGGCGGGGCCGCGATCTGCCCCGAGGTGCGCGCGCGGCTCGACGGGATCGAGCGGGCCGACTCGGTGGTGATCAACCCGCACAAGTGGCTGTTCACCCCGGTCGATTGCTCGCTGCTGTACGTGCGGGACCCGCGCGGGCTGAAGGCCACGTTCTCGCTCGTGCCGGAGTACCTCCGCACCCCCGAGCAGGGCGTGACCAACCTGATGGACTACGGGCCGCAGCTCGGCCGCCGGTTCCGCTCGCTGAAGTTGTGGATGGTGCTGCGGAGCTACGGCGCGGAAGGCCTGCGGTCCACGATCCGCGGGCACCTGCAGCTCGCGCGCACCTTCGCGGGGTGGGTCGACGCCGATCCGCGGTTCGAGCGGGTCGCGCCGGTGGAGCTCGGGATCGTGGCGTTCCGGTACCGCGGCGACGACGCCGAGAACCTCGCGATCCTCGACCGGGTGAACCGGGACGGCCGGGTGTTCTTGTCCCACAGCGTGCTCGGCGGGCGCACGGTGCTGCGGGTGGTGGTGGGCCACGCCCGGACCGAGGAGCGCCACCTGGCCACCGCGTGGGCGCTGATCCGCGCGGCCGTGGGCGGTTAGCGTGGGCTGGGGGTGGCTGTGGCTGGGGTTGGCTCGCGCCGAGG
>JBEBJC010000174.1:0-11906 GCA_040080105.1 Myxococcota bacterium | reverse complement strand
TATCTCCACCGTGGACGCGTTGAGACGAACGCTGCTGGCGGCGACCTCGATCGCCTACTCGGCCAGCGTCAGCGGCCGTTATCTGTCGACCGAGCTCTTCCAGAAGCTCGGCATCGCCGACCAGGTCCTGCCGAAGAGCCGACGGGTGGTGGGCGAGCGGGTCGGCGCCGTGGTGGCGCGCGGCGAAGCCCAGATCGGCTTCCAGCAGGTGAGCGAGCTGGTGCCGGAGCCCGGCATCGACTACGTCGGGCCGCTCCCGCCGACCGGCCCCGACCGGGTCGAGCACGTGTATGCGCGCGACGTGGACGGCATCGTCGACTCGCGGCGGGCGCAGGCCGAGCGCGATCGCGAGGCCGCGGTGGCCGACATCGACGATCGGCTGTCGTACGGCGCGTTCGACTGGGCGATCACCGACGAAGACGCGACCATCTCGCTGCAGCGGCTCGGGAACCTCCACTTCACCCAGGTCGGGCCGGCGATCGCAGCGCTCGGGCAAGACAAGGTGAACCGGCTGCTCGAGAACCTCCCCGCGAGCGAGTTCGCCACCCCCGCGTTCGCGAAGGTGGTGGTCGCGATGGGGCCGGGCGGCGCGCGCCCGTACCTCGAGAGCCTCCTGTCGTACGGCGTGTTCGACTGGGCGGTCACCGACGGCGACGTGGACGCGGTCCTGCGGGTGATCAACGCCGCGCCGGCCGAGCAGGCGGTCGCGTTCGTACAGGCGATGGACACGAAGTTCCAGGTGCGGTTCGCAGAGAACCTGCCGCCCGGGGCCGCGATCTCACACGAGCTCGCGAAGTCGATGTTCGACGCGATGCCCGACGAGCAGGTGAACGCGCTGAAGCACCTGTTCGGCGCGCGGTTCGGGTTCGAGGTGGGTGAGCGCGACGACGGCGAGTGGACCGCGGCGATGTTGCGGCAGGCGTGGACGATCTGCGAGCAGCTGCCGCCCGGACACATCGAGAACAACGACGAGCTCGACATGTTCATGATCACCGGCGCGACCGACGGGTCGGGGTACTACTCGTACGGCGACGACTCGGTGAACTTCCAGTCGTCGGGGCTCGACAAGACGGGCGGGTACGGGGACATCCTGGTCGACGACGGGACCGGGAACCGGGTGAACGTCGGGCTGAACTCGAACGTGAACCTGTTCAACACGGTGGTCCGGCACGAGATCGGGCACGCGGTCGACGCGAAGATCGGCGCCTCGGGGCCGGGCGGGTTCGCGCGCACCGCCGAGAGCGCCGGCCGTTGGTCGACCTACGACGACAAGGGGCGGTTCGCCCAGGCGATCATCGACGCGGGCGGAGGGATGTCCGGCCACGGCTACCCCGACGAGGCCGCGTACGAGCAGGCGCTGCGCAAGGCGATCGACGACGGCGTCAGCTTCAACGACGCGCTCGCGTCGCTCCAGGGCGGGTTCCTCGGGACCGGGATCGGCGCCGACGTGGACGAGGGAGTGGGGGCGGCCGCCGCCGACGTACAGGGGCCGGTGGCGGCGGTGTTCGACCTCGATCGGTGGCACGACTCGAAGAACCCGTGGTACTCGCCCGCGGACCGTGCGGCGGTGGGCGGCCGGGTGTTCCAGATGGCGTACTCCGGGTCCACGTTCTGCTCGTACGAGTGGAACGCCCGGCAGACCCACGGGGTGAGCGCGTACCAGTTCCGCGCGCCGGGGGAGTGGTTCGCCGAGGCGTACGCGGTGTACTACAGCGACCACGACAGCGTGACCGGCGCGGCGCCCGGCACCCGTCTGCGCACCCGCGACACCGCCACCGCGGACTGGTTCGACACCAACGTCGACGGCGGGCACTCCCTGCCGCAGGAGGCCCCTGGCGGGGGCGGGGGCACGAACGCCGCCCCGACCTCGCCCGCCCCGGTCACGAGCTGATGTCGTCGACCCAGCCGGTCCACATCCGGTGTCCGCGGTGTGGCGACCGGTTCCCGGCGCAGCTGTTCCTGAACCTGCACGTGACCCGCTCGCCCGAGTCGCGGCACATGATCCTCGACGGCCGGTTCTCGATGTTCGACTGTCCGGCGTGTGGCGCGCGGATCCGCGCCGAGCCCACGATGTTGTACTCGGACTTCGAGAAGTGGAAGTGGTACGGCGTGTTCCCCCGCGCCGCGCTGCGGCACCGCGGCGCGCTGGTGGAGCGGCTGAACCAGGGGTTCCGGTTCAACCTGGAGGTCGCCGCGCCGCCGATGGTGCGCGAGTGGGCGCCGCGGTTCACCCGGCGGGCGGTGTTCGGCCTCGCCTCGCTGCGGGACAAGCTGCTGTGTGAAGATCACGGACTCGACGACCGGGCGCTCGAGGTGTTGAAGTGGATGGTGCTGCGGGAGTCCGCGCCCCGCGCGATCCACCCGGAGACCGACGTGCACCTGCACCACGTGGACGGCGACCAGCTCGCGTTGCTGATCGAGCCCCCACCCGGGCCCGACGGCACCGTCGTGGCGCGGCTGCTCGGGGTCGACCGGGGCAGGCTCGCCGAGGCCGCGGGGCTGGTCGGAAAGTTGTACCCCGACGGTGAGGTGGTGGACTGGCGGGCCCCGCTTTGGCCGGACGAGCCGCTCGACGAGCCGCTCGCGTTCGACGACCGGATGGCGTTGTGATCGGGTGGGCGCGGGTGTCGGCGGTCGTGTTGGCGTCGTTGTTGGCGTGTGCGGGCGGCGGGTCGGGCGCTACCGGCGCGTGTGGAGAGGCGATGACACGGGATCGGCGGTTGGCGGACGGGGCTGCGGCGGTGGTGTCCACGGGGGTGTCGGTCCCGGGGTACGAGCTGCTCGTCCCGGTGGGCGGCCCGGGCGACCCCCCAGCGGCGGGGGCGATGTGTCGGGTGTCCGACGGGGCCGAGCTGCGCGGGGTCGACGCGTGGCGGGCGGCGACCGCGGCGACCCCCGACCCGGTGCTGCTCGCGGCGGTGGCGATGACCGTGCTCGAGCGGGGCGTGGCCGGGCGCGACCCGTCGCGGGCGGGGGAGGCGCCCGCCGCGCCGAGCCTCGACGGCGGGGTGCTCACCTACTGGCGCCGGCACGAGCAGCTCGCGAACCAAGTGCGGGTGTCGGTGGTGGTGGCGACCGGCGCGGTGACCGCGACGCTCGACACCGACCTCGCCCGGCCGACCGGCACGGTGGTCGAGCGCGCCCCCGCGCTGCTCGCCGCGCCGACGTTGCCCGAGCGGCTCGGCGCGGTGCGGGAGCTCGCGGCGTCGGACGACCCCGAGGCGAGGGCGTTGCTGTTCGCCGCCGCACGGGGAAACGACGCGTGGAAGGTCAGGAACGAGGCGGTGCGCCAGCTCGGGGAGCGGCCGCGTCCGGGGGCGGTCGAGGTGTTGGTGGGGATCCTCGCGGCCGACGCGCAGCTGGAGGTCCGGGCGACCGCGGCGACCGCGCTCGGCAAGCTCGGCGCGCGCGAGGCGATCCCGGCGCTGGAGGCGGCGGGTGGAGATCCGAGCCCGGTGGTGCGCGCGGCCGCGCTCGGGGCGGTCACCCGGCTGAGGTAGTGGCGCGACGGCGGCGGCCCCTCTCCCCGTGGGACAGGAGGGGGGTGAGGGTTGCGCTAGTGGCGGAACGTGCCCCACGCCGACGTCCCCTCGACCGGCGCGTTCGCCACCACCGCCAGCGCCATCCGCAGCACCTCGCGCGTCTGCCGCGGGTCGATCACCCCGTCGTCCCACAGCCGACCGGTGCTCGACCACACCGACGACTCGTACGCGACCTTGCCGGCGAGCATCTGCTTCATCGTCGACAGCTGCTCCTCGTCGACGACCTCGCCCTTGCGCGCCGCCGCCTCGCGCCGCACCAGGTCGAGCACGCCCGCCAGCTGGTCCGGCCCCATCACCGCGATCTTGTGGTTCGGCCAGGTGAACAGGAACCGCGGGCGGTACGCCCGCCCCATCATCGCGTAGTTCCCCGCCCCGTACGAGCCGCCGATCATCACGGTGATCGCGGGCACGGTCGAGTTCGACACCGCGTTGATCAGCTTCGCGCCCGCCTTGATGATCCCCTGCTCCTCGGCGGTCCGGCCGACCATGAACCCGGTGATGTTCTGCAGGAACAGCAGCGGCGTGTTCGACTGGTTGCACAGCTGCACGAACTGGGCGCCCTTGTTCGCCGACTCGGTGTACAACACCCCGTTGTTCGCGAGGATCCCCACCCGGTGCCCGCCGATCGTGGCCCACCCGGTGACCAGCGTGGGCCCGTACAGCGGCTTGAACTCGAGGAACCGGGAGCCGTCGACCACCCGCGCGATCACCTCGCGCGCTTCGAACGGCACCTTCACGTCGGCCGACGCGATCCCGAGCAGCTCCTCGGGGTCGTACAGCGGCGGGTCCCCCGCGGGCGCGGCCGACGGGGTGAGCCCGAGCGTCTCGACGATCTGCCGCCCGAGCCGGATCGCGTCGGCCTCGTCGCGCGCGAGCCAGTCGGTCACCCCGGACACCCGCGCGTGCATCGCCGCGCCGCCGAGCGTCTCGTCGTCGACCACCTCCCCGGTCGCCATCTTCACCAGCGGCGGCCCGGCGAGGTACATGTAGGCTTGGTCCTCGACCATCACCACGTAGTCCGACATCCCCGGGATGTACGCGCCGCCGGCCGTACACGAGCCGAACACCAGCGCCACCGTGGGCAGCCCGGCCGCCGACCGGCGGGTGATGTGGCGGAACCCGCCCCCGCCCGGCACGAACAGCTCGGCCTGGCGCGGCAGGTCGGCCCCCGCGCTCTCGATCAGGTGGATCTCGGCGAGCCGGTTCTCCCAGCCGATCTCCGCCAGCCGGGTGCTGCGCGCGAGGCCGGCCGGGTTGATCGCGCCCCCCTGCACCGTCGCGTCCGACGCGGTGACCAGGCACGGCGCGCCGCCGACCCACCCGATCCCGGCCACGATCGAGCCCCCGGGCACGACCCCGCCCTCGTGGCAGCCAGCGAGCGCGCCGATCTCGAGCAGCGGCGAGTCGCGGTCGAGCAGCAGCTCGAGCCGCTGGCGCGGGAGCAACTTCCCGCGCTCCAGGTGGCGCTTCACGTACCGCTCGCCGCCGCCGGCCCGAGCCTTCGCGAGCCAGCCGTTCAGCTGATCGACCGCGGCCAGGTTCTGGTCGCGGTTCGCGCGGTGGATCTCGGACTTCGGGTCGACCCGGGTGCGCAGGACCGCCGCGCTCATCCGGTGCGCGAGGGGGTGGCGAGGTTCTTCCGCGCGGGCTCGGCCGCCCGCCCGACGCCGGCAGGGGTGTTCCCACGGTCGAAGTCCGCGAACGCCGCTTCCATCTCCTCGTTGTGAGCGGAGAAGATCTCCGTCGCGCCTTCCTCTTCGGTCCACTCCGGCGTGCCGAACTGCGCGTCGAACTGGCGCATTCGACTCGGGTCGAAGCTCGCCAGGCTCGACTCCTCCTCGTCGAAGAACCCGATCAACCTCCGCGCGTCGATCAGGTCACCCAGCGGCTCGGGCGCGTCGCCGAGCGCGCGGGTCGGCTCGGTGAGGCGCGACAGCTCGCTGCGCAGCGGAGGCTGGTACGACAACATCGGCTCGGGCTCCGCCTCGGGGGCCTCCCCCCGCACGGAGTTGTAGAACAGCAGACCCACCGCGGCGACCACCGTCATCGACGCCACCACCGTGATGGCAGCGACCAGCGCCGCGAACACAGCGAGGCTCAAGGAAGCGCCCATCGCCCGACCCCCGCGTGATGTTACC
Source organism: Myxococcota bacterium (assembly GCA_040080105.1). Classification (GTDB taxonomy): domain Bacteria; phylum Myxococcota_A; class UBA796; order UBA796; genus JACKER01. The sequence continues at coordinate 6,226 of JBEBJC010000174.1, read as the reverse complement.
AGACTGCCCCGTCCGTGGGAAACGCCCGAACGACGCCACTGGAGGAAAGATGTCGTCCGCCCTGTCTCGTGTGCCGACGCCCGCCAACGAGCCCGTCCGCGACTACCTGCCCGGCTCCGCCGAGCGCGCGGCGCTGGTCCGCGCGATCGACGCGGCGGCGGCCGAGGTGGTGGAGATCCCGTGTGTGATCGGCGGCGAGCACGTGTTCACCGGTCGCACCACCACGATCTCGATGCCGTGTGACCACCGCCACGTGCTCGCGACGATCCACCACGCCGGCCCGGCCGAGATCGACCGCGCGGTCGCGGCGGCGGAGTCGGCCCGCGCCGAGTGGGCGGCGCTCCGGTGGGAGGACCGGGTCGCGGTGTTCCTGCGCGCGGCGGCGCTGCTCACCGGCCCGTGGCGCGATCGGGTGAACGCGGCCACGATGATCGGTCAGGGCAAGACCAGCCACCAGGCCGAGATCGACGCCGCGTGCGAGCTCATCGACTTCTGGCGGTTCAACGCGCACTACACCCAGCAGATCCTCGGGGAACAGCCGCCGGTCAGCCCGACCGGCACCTGGAACCGGATGGACCACCGCCCGCTCGACGGGTTCGTGTTCGCGGTCACCCCGTTCAACTTCACCAGCATCGCGTTGAACCTCCCCACCGCGCCCGCGTTCCTCGGCAACACGGTGGTGTGGAAGGCGGCGACGACCTCGGCGCTGTCGTCGTTCCGGCTGATGCAGCTGCTCGAGGCGGCGGGGCTGCCGCCGGGGGTGATCAACTTCGTGAACGGCGGCGGGGCCGAGGTCGGCGACCGGGTGCTCCGCCGGCCCGAGCTCGCGGGGCTGCACTTCACCGGGTCGACCGGCACGTTCCAGTCGATGTGGCGCACGATCGGTGAGAACATCGCTTCGTACCGCCAGTACCCGCGGATGGTCGGCGAGACTGGGGGCAAGGACTTCATCCTCGCCCACCCGTCGGCCGACCCGGTGGCGGTGGCGATGGCGATCGCCCGCGGCGCGTTCGAGTACCAGGGGCAGAAGTGCTCGGCGGCGAGCCGGATGTACGTGCCGTCGAACCTGTGGCCGGAGGTGCGCGACCGGCTCACCGCGGCCCTGTCCGAGATGAAGATGGGCGACGTGCGCGACTTCTCGAACTTCGTGGGGGCGGTGATCGACCGCAAGGCGTTCGGCAACCACGGCAAGTACCTCGAGCTCGGCCGCGCCACCGCGCGCACGGTCGCGGGCGGGACCGCCGACGACTCGGTCGGGTGGTTCGTGCAGCCCACGGTGTTCCAGGTCGACGACCCTGCCCACCGCCTGATGCAGGAGGAGATCTTCGGCCCGGTGGCCACGGTGTTCGTGTACGACGAGTCGAAGTGGGATGAGGCGCTGGGGCTGGTCGACCGCACGAGCCCGTACGCGCTGACCGGCGCGGTGTTCGCGACCGACCGGCGCGCGATCGCCCACGCGACCGAGGCGCTCCGGTTCGCGGCGGGGAACTTCTACGTCAACGACAAGCCCACGGGCGCGGTCGTGGGCCAGCAGCCGTTCGGTGGGGCGCGGGCGTCGGGCACGAACGACAAGGCCGGCTCGGTGCTGAACCTGCTGCGGTGGACCAGCGCCCGCGCGATCAAGGAGAACTTCTCTCCCCCGCGCGACTGGCGCTACCCGTTCCTGGGGTGACCGCGGCGCCGGCGCACCGCGGCGGCGAGGCCCACCACCAGCCACCCCGCCGACGCCGGGGCGCCGCTGCAGCCACACGCGCCGGGGTCGGCCTCGGCGTCGGTGAACGTGACCGGCTTGCCGGCCAGCACCACCGTCTGGCACGGCACCGCGTCGAAGCACGCCTCCACCGTGGTCGTGGGGCCGGGCTCCCAGGTGAACCCGGTCGCGAGGTGCTCCTCGCCGTCGAAGCGGAACACCACCGCCGCGCCGACCAGGCGGTCGCCGCCCGCGTCGAGCTCGGCGAGGACCAGGCCCCCTTCACCGTCGGCGGACGGGACCTGCACCAGCGACAGCCGATCGACCTCGGCGCGGGTGTGCACCACGATGTCGTGCTCCACCTCGAACGTGTCGGAGCCGACGGCGATCGGGAACGTGCCCGCCGGGGCGCCGGCGTCGACTTCGATCGTGACCACGTCGACCCCGCCGGTGAACTCGCTGTACACCACGACCCCGGCGGTGGCGGCGGCGCCGTCGACCACCAGCAGGTCGCCCCCGTCGAGCGGGACCCCGGCCGAGTCGCGCCAGGTCACCGCGAGGCTCGTGGTGGTGCCGCCCACCAGGTGCACCGGGCCGTCGAGCGGGGTGTCGGAGCCGGCCGCCAGGTCGTCCCACGGCACGAGGCCCGCCTCGACCGCCTCGCGCACCCGCAGCGGCTGTACGTCGAGCACAACCCCGTCCTGGTCGAGGATGTACAGGTCGGTGGTGCCCGGCCGGACGAACGACAACGTGAGCGTGAGGCCCGCGGTGGAGGTGTCGGCCGCGACCACCTGCGCGATCTCGGGGTTCAGCGTGGTCGCGAACCACCTGAGCCCGCCGACCGACCGCTTGCGGCGCGCGTTGATCGTGAGCACGCTGCCCGCTGCGTGTGGGCCGAGGATCTGGTCTTCGTCGGACTCGGCCCGCCCGAACAGCAGCGTGGCGTACACCAGGTCGTCGATCGCGTCGCCGGTGCCGACCGAGTCGTACACCACGGGGGACCGCCCGCAGCCCAACCACCCGAGAACCAGCAGCATCTCCGCCCTCCGTGAGCTAGCATGCCACCATGTGGAAGGTTTGGCTGCTGTCGATGGTGGCCGGCTGCGGCGTCCCGCAGTGCGAGACGCTGTGCGCCGCGCGCGCGGACTGTGTCGAGGCCGAGATCGCGGACTACGACACCACCTGGTCCGACTGGACCGGGTTCACCGATCGGGGCTCGTACGAGGCCGCGTGCTTCGCGGTGTTCGACGACGCGCTCGCGGCGGGCGCGCCCCGGGGCGAGCTGCAGAAGACCTGCCGCGACGAGCTCGCCGGCGACGTGTGCACCGGGCAGCAAGACCCGTGATCCACTGGCTCGCCGCGTGCGCGCCGGAGCCTGTCCCGAGCGACCGGCCCGAGCCGACCCCGCCGGTGGTGGAGGAGCCGTTCGGGCTGTCCGGGTACACCTCCCGGCTCCACGCCACCTTCCCGACGCTGGTGTACGCCGGGTGGACCCAGGTGGGCACCGACACCGTGCGGGTCGAGTACGCCACCGACGAGGGCTGGCGCTCGGCGCCGGCGAGCGAGCGCGGCCCAGGCGCGCACGAGCAAGTGCTGCTCGGCCTCCCGTACGACACGGTGGTCCGGTGGCGGCTGGTCGGCGAGGGGTCGGGGGTCACTTCGGCCGAGCAGGTCGCGGTCACCGGCTCGGGCGCGGGGGTGCCGGTCGCGACCGTGGCCACGTCGGACCCGGCGCGGGTCGACCCCACCGAGTTCTTCCTGGTGGGGCTCGCCCAGGGCAACGCGTACCGCGACGAGTGGTGGACGCTGATCGTCGACCGCGCCGGCCGGCCGGTGTGGGCCCTGCCCTCGCCCGCGGGCCGCACCTCCCGCCAGGCACGGATCGGGCGCGACGGGCGCTCGTTGTACCTCGACCGCAGCTCGTTCTTCCCGCTGCTCGACCAGGGCGCGCAGTCGACGATCGAGGAGCTGACCCTCGAGGGCGACGTGCTGCACACGTTCGCGGCCCCGGGGCTGCACCACCCGTTCGTCGACCTGCCCGGCGGCGACGTGGCGTACGGCCGCTCGATCGACTGGTCGCAGGGCTCGTACGTCGACGAGGCGCTCACCGTGGTCCACCGGGACGGCTCCACCGAAGACCTGTGGAGCTGCGCGGCGTTCCTCGCGTCGATCGGGTGGGTCGACGGCTGCATGTCGAACACGCTGAACTACGACCCGGCGTCCGACACGTTCCTGTTCTCGTTCTTCACCTCGGAGACGGTGTTCGAGATCGGCGGCGACGGCTCGACCGCGCGGTGGTTCGGCCACGTGCCGGGGGCGTGGACGTTCGATCCGCCGGAGTCGGCGTTCTGGTGGCAACACGGCGCGCACTACACCGACGCGGGCACGCTGCTGTTGTCGTCGGACGACGCGGCCGACGCGACCGAGACGGTGGTGCGGGAGTACGCGCTCGACGACGGCGTCCTGCGCGAGGTGTGGAGCTTCGGGGTCGGGCAGGGGGTGTACGGCTGGCAGATGGGCGAGGCGGTGCGCCTGCCGTCGGGCACCACGCTGCACAACTACGGTCGCCAGGCGCGGCTGCGCGAGGTCACCCCGGAGGGGGAGGTCGTGTGGGACCTCACGTGGGCCTCGACCGGGGTCGGGCACTCGCTGCCGGTGCCCGACCTGTACGCGCTGGTGCGCTGAGCGGCTGGGTCCCCTGGAGGGGTCTCAGCACGGGCCGATGGTGTACGAGTGCGAGACCCGCCCTTCCAGCACGCCGTCGGCGTACTGGTCGAACTCCTCGACCAGCACGCGGCCGTAGGCGTCCCAGGTCCAGGTGGTCCGATCGTCGACCACGGTGTCGGCGCCCCAGTCCACGTCCTTGGTGAGGGGGTTGCCGAACCCGTCGTAGGTCCAGGTGACGATCCGTGAAGGTTCGAGCACGTCGTTCGGGTCGCGGGTGGACTCCACCTCGGACAGGAGGTTGCCGTACGGGTCGTAGGTGTACGCGTGGGTCACGTCGAGGCTCCCGTCGGCCCCCGCGTCGACCTGTTCGGTGAGCGGGTTGCCGTACGGGTCGTAGGTGTAGGTGGTCACCGAGTCCAGCGGGTCGGAGCCGTCCACCCCCTCGGCCCCGGGGTCGAGCACGTAGGTGAGTACGTTGCCGTAGGCGTCGTAGGTCCACGCGCTCGCGGTGTCGACCGTGCCGTCGGCGCCTTCGTCCTGCTCGGACGTGAGCCGGTTGCCGAACCCGTCGTAGGTGAAGGTCTCCCGGAGGTCGACCGCCCCGTCCGCGCCGGTGTCGAGCTCTACGGTGAGCAGGTTGCCGAACCCGTCGTACGCGTAGGTGGTGAGGGCCTCCGCCGCGCCGTCCGCGTCGTCGTCGACCTCCCACGTGAGCAGGTTGCCGAATCCGTCGTAGCTGCGGGTCTCGCGGGAGTCGATCACCCCGTCGTCGCCGAAGTCCTCCTCGGTGAGGAGCAGGTTGCCGAACGCGTCGCGGGTGTAGGTGATGCGGGTGTCCGCCACCCCGTCGGCGTCCACGTCGGTGGTCTCGTACACCGACAGCCCGTCGTACCCGTACGCGGTCACGAGGGTGCTGTCGACCACGCCGTCGGCGTACAGGTCGAGCTCGCTCGTGTGGAACTCGCAGTTCGGCACCGGGTCGGTGTCGGCGTCGGAGTCCGCGTCGGCGTCGGCGTCGGCGTCGGAATCGGAATCGGCGTCGGCGTCGGAATCGGTGTCGGCGTCCGAATCAGCGTCGGCGTCGGCGTCGGCGTCGGTGTCGGTGGGCGTCTCGGTCTTGTCCGGGGTGCAACCGGCCAGCAGCGCCAGCACCCACCATCGGCTCGACATCACACCTCCTCGGGTGGGTCAGGATGCCCGGCCGCGCGCCGACGGTCAAGCCGGGCGGCGGCGGGCGAGGCGCGCGCAGACGAGCGCGAACCCCCACGCCGCGCCGGGGCCGTCGGCGGTGGAGCAGCACCCTGTCGCGGGCCGGGGCTCCTCCGCCGCTGGGGGCTGCTCCGGGGAGGGCGGCTCGCCGGTGTCGCCGGGCCCCACGACGGAGGGCGGCGGATCTTCGGGCAGGTCGCAGTCCACCTCGTCCTTGAACACCGCGGACAGCGGGCCGAACGACCCCTCGGTGAACGCCTCGATCGCCCCGGCCGACGGCCGTTCGCTCCGCACCCGGCCGCACCAGTCCGCCCCGAGACCGGCCGCGCCGGCCTCGCGCAGCGGCGAGCCCGGGGCAGGGTAGAAGTCCCACCCCGGCGCGTCGGTGAAGCACGGGTCGCCGCACGACACGTTGCCGGCGCCGCCCGGGTCGGGGATCGGCCCCACCACCGCGTTGCCCTCGAACCGCCCGCCCGCGGTCCACCCGGGCAGCACGACCCCGCCGGTGAACGTGTTGCCGACGACCGTCCCCGGCCCGAGCGCGGCCGGGCCGAGCACCACGTTCGCCTCGACCTCGGTCGGGGCTCCGCTCAGCGCGACCGACGTGGCCTCGATCAAGTTCCCGCGGACCTCGACCCCCGCCCCGGCGACCACCCCGGC
>JBEBJC010001181.1:0-2590 GCA_040080105.1 Myxococcota bacterium | reverse complement strand
GCGCAGCGCGGCGTTCCTGGCGGCGCGCCCATCGGCGGCGAGCCGGGAGCCGAACTCGGCCCGCTCGGCGAACTCTCGGCCGGGGTTGCGCGGCGCGCCGCGGTCGGCGACCGGAGGGCGCGAGGTCGAAACCCGGCTCGACGAACCCACCGGGGTGCGGGCGTCGCGCTGGGCCCCCACGCGCGGCTGGGTCGCCCCCACCACCCGCTGCGGCGGTGGGTTCCCGGTGCTCCGCACCGGCGCGGGCGGGGCCGAGCGGGTCGCGCGCGGATCGCGCCGCGGCGGCTCCCGCACCGGGGGCTCACGCGCCGGGGGCTCGCGCACCGGGGGCTCGCGGGACGCGATGCCCCCGCGGACCGGCGGCGGCGTGCGCCGCACCTCCCCACCCCGCGCTGGTTCGGCCGGGCGCCGGGGCGGGTCCCTGCGGGTCTCCGCCTCCTCGGTCACCGCCACCCGGCCCGAAGGGCGCTCGACCGCGGGCGCGCGGCTCGCCGGACCGGCCTTCACCGGGCCTGCCGCCGGGCGGCCGCGGCTCTGCGCCTTGCTCTCGTCCGCTTCGTCCGCCTGGAAGATCTCGGTGATCCGATCGTTCTCGCGCAGCCGAGACGCGCGGGGCTGGGCCCGGGTGTCCCACTCCCGGCCCACGTCGGCCTCCTCGACCCAGTCGTCCTCCTCGAGCTCGCGCCGCAGCACCTCCCGCAGCGCCTCGGCGTGGTCGAGCAGGAACCTCGCCTCGTCGGCGTACGCGGGGTCGTGCTGGCTCACCCGCGCCCACGACAGTCGCCGCTCGAACGCGTTCTGCGCGGTCTCGCCCAGCGGGTCGAGGTAGTCGACGAACCGGGTCCGGCGGACCGACGCCAGGAACACGTTCAGTTCCTTGTCTTTCATCCCCACACCCCGCACGACGACTTCGGCGCGCCCACCAGACGGCGGGACCACGCCCCCACCGACCGACAGTGTATCGCGCGTTCCGGAGCCGCTGGTCCAGCACACGACAACAAATGAGATCCGCGGGTCATTGCGCCCCCGCCGGATCGGGGTCGAACGACCACGGCCCCAGGCGCCCCGGCACCCGGGACAGGCGCGCGCACCAATCGAGGTACGCGGCGCGCGGAATCTCCCGCGCGCCGAACCGTTCGAGGTGCGCCGTGTGCACCTGGCAGTCGACCAGAGGAAAGCCCCACGCGCGGAGCTGGCGAACGAAGTGTACGAAGGCGATCTTCGACGCGTCGGGCGCGATCGCGAACATCGACTCGCCGGCGTACAGCTGCCCGACCGCCACCCCGTACAGGCCCCCCACAAGGGTGTCACCGTCCCACGCCTCGACCGAGTGGGCGTGGCCGAGCGCGTGCAGCTGCGCGTACGCCGCGACCATCTCGGACGTGAGCCAGGTGCCGTCCTGGCCAGGTCGCGGCACCGCGCCACACGCGCGGATCACCTGTTCGAACGCCCGGTCGAGGGTGATCCGATACGGTCGCTGCCGCACCCGCTTCGCGAGTGACCGCTGCACCACGAGCTCGTCGGTGAACAGCACCGTGCGCGGATCCGGGGACCACCACAAGATCGGCTGCCCCTGGGAGTACCACGGGAAGATCCCGCTGCGGTACGCGAGCACGAGCCGGTCCGGGTCGAGGTCGCCGCCGACGCCGAGCAACCCCGACGGCTCGGCGTGTGCCGGGTCGGGGAACAGGTGCCGCGTGGGGATCCGGTAAATCACGACCCGAATGTAGCGCGGCCGCGCGACGGCGCGGTTAGGTTGTGGTGTCGCAGGTGTTGGAGGCGTGATGAGCTCGATTCGGTGGGGCCTGATCCTCGGCGCGTGGGGGTGCAGCGGCGGGACGTCCCCCAGCGACAAGTCGGGGGACACCGGCGCCCCGCTCGAGACGGGCGACACGATCGACACGGTCGACACGGTCGACACCACGACCGACACCTACCAGCCGCCGGCGGGCGACCTCGAAGGGGCGGTGCTCGGGACCGGCGGCGGGCCGGTGATCGGGGCAGACCTGCGCCTGTGCCGCGGGGCCGTGTGCCGCAACGGCGTCACCGACGCGGCGGGCGGGTTCGCGTTCGGCGGCGTGCCGGCGGTGTGGCACTCGTTCGAGGTGGTGGCCCCCGACGAGCTCACCGCCACGGTGTTCGCCCCGCTGCTGATCGTCGCCGACGAGACCCGCGCGGTCACCGTGCACGCGCTGCCGTACGACGGCACCCCGAGCCCGCTCGGCTCCGCCGTCGAGGAGCACCCGGCCGGCTTCGGCCTGTACCTCGAGCTCGCCGCGGGGGACCTCGAGCCCCCGTTGTTCGCGGACGAGGCCACCTGGGTCGCCGGCGCTCGGGTGCCCGAGCCGCTGTGGGTCCCGGTCGACGAGGTGCCCGGCACCGTGCTGGCGCAGTGGTACGTCGGCCCGTTCGACTACACCGCGGTGTCGAACGCGATCCCGGTGCGGATCGACGACGAGTGGGGGCTCGCCGACGGGGCGCAGCTCGAGGTGTACGTCGGCAACTACCTGCAGAGCGCGTGGCTGCCCGCCGGCACCGCCACCGCGAACGGCGGGTCGATCACGGGCGCCGCGCTGCCGAACCTCGCCAC